>CAYITA010000017.1:3012-12351 GCA_964366165.1 Candidatus Woesearchaeota archaeon | reverse complement strand
CATAGGGCACATATTGATGTTAGAGCAACTATAGACGTCCTTGAATCTCAATTAGGGCAGCATGATATTTTGCCACGTGATATTTCTAAGTTGTATGAATTTTGTAATCCAAGAGACTCTACATGGATTGATGATGATGGAAGATTTGCATGGTTTAAAGGAGAAGCGATTATAAACTTTGGAAAGCACCAAGGGAAAACACTTAAATCTATGTCCGAAAATGATTCTTCTTATTTCAATTGGATTATTAATGCAGACTTCTCTGCTAAAGTTAAAGAGATTGCAAAGAATGCTATTAATGGTAAATTCCCAAAACTCGCAAATAGTGAAAATACAAAATAGAAAGTCATAACTTTTTATTACTTATTACACAAAGCACTCTATACAACTAAATTTAAAAAACCCGACGGGTTTTTTAACTCTTCAACTCTCGCGAGTATGAAGATTTAAAAATACCAAAATATTAAATGATTTATGTCATGGTTTAGAAAAGATAAAGTTATTGATTTGGGTGAAAGTTACAAAAGGAAAAGCGGAAAGGTATCTGAAACTAAAAAAGAGGAAAAAGACGTGGTATCTTCAGGGTTTAATTTTTTAGGAAATTTAGCTGAAGCAAGTTCAGTGCAGGCAAATAATAATTCGTATAAAGACAACGAAAGCACCGAAGAGAGAAAAAAAAGACTTGCAAAAAGAATTATAGAAATGACAAATCGAATTGAAGAATTGTCGAATCAAATTTATCATTTACAGCAAAGAATAGAAGTGCTTGAAAAAAAATCAAATGTGGAGAATTCAGAATATTACGAATAAATTGGGTTATTGGAAAATTTTCGGAATAATTATTTTTTATTAACTTATTTGTTGCTGGATAGGGAAGAAATAAATAATAGAAGTTTGGCTCATTTCATTCGCAGATATTGAATAAAGATAATAAGTAGTATGAGAAAATATTTTTAATAAAATATTATTAATATGAGCGAAGCGAGCAATTATTTTTATAAAGAATTAAATTTATTAATGCTGGTTTCTAAATGTATTTATGATTTCAGACAGAAAAATCCGCGCTTATGCATTGAAAAATGCAGTTTCTCACGACGGGATTGCTATGCAGGGGCCAGTTATTTCGAGTTTATTTTCCGAGGGATTGAAAAAAAGGGATATTAAAACTTACGCGAAAAAAATAAATGAAATAATTCTTGGGGTGAATAATCTTTCAAAAGAAGAGCAAAAAAAAGAATTTGAAAAAATAGAAAATGAACTTTCTGAAAGAGAGCAGAGAGAAGGATTACCTGAACTTCCGAATGCAAAAAAAGGAAAAGTTATTATGAGGTTTTCTCCTTCTCCGTCGGGACCCATGCATATCGGGCATGCTTCAACCGGAATGCCGTCTGCGTTGTATGTCCAGAAATATGGCGGGAAATTTATTTTAAGAATTGAAGATACTAATCCAGAAAATATTTATGCTCCTGCATACAAAATGCTGAAAGAAGAAGCTGAGTGGCTGTTCGGAAAGTTTTGTAAAATTTCAAAAATAAGTATTCAGTCAGACAGAATGAAAATTTATTATTCTTATGTTGAAAAATTAATTAAGAAAAAATCAGCTTATGTCTGCACATGCGGGCAGGAAAAATTCAAAGAATTAATTGATGTGCAAAAAGAATGTGTGTGCAGAAAAAATGATGTTAAAGAAAATCTTAGAAGATGGAAATGGATGCTGAGCAAAAAAGGCTACAATGAGGGCGAGGCAGTTTTAAGATTCAAGTCTGATGTCAAGCACAAAAATCCTGCTATGAGAGATTTTCCTTTAGCGAGAATAAATTTTGCAAAACATCCAAGACAAGGAAATAAATACAGGGTTTGGCCGTTGATGAATCTGGCTGTTGCAGTCGATGACATCGAAGAGAAAATAACCCACTCTATTAGAGCTAAAGACCATAAAGATAATTCAGAAAGACAAAAGATGATTTTCAAATCTCTTGGAAAAGAAAAAAAATTCCCATGGACTGCTTTCTTAGGAAGATTGAATTTTACTGACATGGAAATTTCTGCTTCAAAAACTCGGAAAGCGATTGAAGAGGGGAAATATTCTGGATGGGATGATCCAAATCTTCCATTTATTGCATCGCTGAAAAAAAGAGGATATAGACCAGAAGCTTTCGCAAAGATGACTATTGAAAGAGGAATCAGCGAGGTTGATAAAGTTATTTCAAAAGAAGATTATTTTGAATTGCTTGATAAGTTTAATAAAATGAATTAATATTGTTCGCGTTGCTCATTGAAATTAACTTCAAATTTGGCTTCGCCTAAATTTTCCGTAGAGAATTTAAGTAAGTCAATAAAAATTTTTATATTCATTAATTATTTTTCAATATCGAGCATAACATTTAAATATGAGGATTTATTATTTAATTTATTAAGATGAAAGGAGGTAAAATGATAAAAGATAAAAGAGGTTTGTCAACTGTTGTAACTTCATTGATAATGATACTTATTGTTTTAGTGGCTATTGGACTTATTTGGGTGGTTATTAGAAATCTTATTGGTGGGGGAGCAGGAAAAATTGAAGTGAATGCTAAATGTTTGGAAGTTGGTTTGAAGATAGATAGTTTCGATTGTTATGGAGTAAATCCACCAAATCCCGCACTTTCTAATTGTGTTGTTGTAGTAGAAAGAGTGGGCGGTTTAGAACCATTAGCAGGTTTGAGTGTTGTATATACAAATAATGTAGGTGTTCAGAATACAACTAATTATGTTGGAGAATGGGATTTACCGACGGCGATGAGTCTATATTCTTCTCCAATTTACGTTGTTCTCCCTAGTGCTACTCCTATGAAAAGTGTGACTGTTATTCCATATTTCAAAAATGCAGAAGGAGAAGAACAATTTTGTGCTGGTGCAAAGGCAACATTAACTAAATAATTTTTTATTTTTTTCTAATTCTTTTTTTTATTTTATTTAGCTCGCTTTGCGAGTTATTGATAGGGGAATATAAGTAGCTGAAGAATAGCTTGAAATTATCAAATTTTATCGTCGGATTTTAACATTACTTATTTTTATATTAATCGAGCGATAGCGAGCAAATGTTATAATAATATTATTTATTCTCAATAATCTTGTAAACATCGTCGTTTTTTCTGCATAAGGGAATTTTTATTCCGATTTCGTCGCCTTTTTTAGCTTCCTGAATTTGTTTTTTATTTTTTTCCATTGACGAGATTTTGCAATTTTCAATTCCGGTTGTGTTTCCTATAATTGAAATTTCATCTCCAATTTTTAAAGAATTTTTTAGAAGAATTACTGCAACTTGCTGATTTAGATAGTAGTGCATGATTTTTCCAACGAAAATTTTTTTGTGTGTTGATGCAGAATGTTCAATTTTTGCGAAATCATCTGAAGTCGGCAGCCCAAGGTAAAATCCCGACGAGAAACCCTTATTGTAAATTTTTTTCAGTTCTTTAAGAAAACTTTTTATTTCTTGTTTGGTTAATTTTTTGTCAAGAGCTTTCCGGTAAATTCTTACAACAACATCAACATATCTCGGGTCGCGGTTTCTTCCTTCAATTTTGAATCCGGTTATTCCAGATTTTTTCATTTTTTCTATAAAAGGCAGAGTGCACAAATCTTTTGCAGAAAATATTTTATCATTTTCAATTTCTAATTCATAACCTTCTTGCTTGTCTTTTACAATGTAACTTCTTCTGCAAGGATGAATGCATTTGCCTCGGTTTGCAGATTTGTTGAATAAAAATTGGCTGGTTAAACATCTTCCTGAAACAGCGACGCACATTGCTCCGTGAGCGAAAGTTTCAACTTCAATAATTTTTGATATTTTTTTTATTTGCTTTAAATTCAATTCTCTTGCCAAGATAATTCTTTTTGCTCCTAATTCTTTATAGAATTTTGCAGTTTCGGAATTTGAAACTGAAGCCTGAGTTGAAATGTGAAAAGGAATTTTGTATTTCTTGCATAATTTTATTACACTCAAATCCCAGCAGATTACTGCGTCGACAAAAGGTTTGGCTTCTTTTATTATCTTCTCGATTTTTTCAATTTCTGCGTCATAGATTATTGTATTTAATGTCAGATACATTTTTATTTTTTTATTGAGATGTGATTCAGTATCGCATATTTTTCTTATTTTTTTCAAGTCTTTTATTGTGAAATTTTTTGCATTTGCGCGCATGGAAAACTCCTTTAATCCAAAATAAACTGCATCTGCTCCAGCTTTAACTGCAGTAATTAGATTTGGAAAACTTCCTGCTGGCGCCAATAATTCGTATTTAGATTTCATTAAATAAAAAGAATAAATGGATTTAAAAAAGTTGAGATTTCTACACAAAAAAGAAAAACAATTAATTATAAAAATTGCTCCTCGCTTTGCTCGTCGGATTGATATGAAATTAGTAATGGAAGAAACTACTTATTATATTATCGATAAATTAGTTAATTAAAAAATAATTTTTCCCACATTAATTATATCTCTAAATTAATCTGCGAATGAAATGAGTAGGTAGTTATATTTCAACTTCTTTAAATCTCTTTATTTTAGACTAGTGAATTTAGCAGATTAAATTATTTTTTTCTTTTTTGCGGTGTAAAGTAAAAAACCAAGGGCGAGGAATTCCAATAAGAATAAGGATAAAAATAATTTCAGAAAACCAGAATTATTTTCCTTATTTTCAAATTTAATCTCGTTTAATGGAAAAGTAGAAGTTGAATTTTTGTTTTCGGTGTTTGATTCTGAATTCAAGGAATTTTTCGTTGCAGAAGAAGTCACAGAAATTTTTTTTGAATTTGAATTATTATTTGAACTATTGGTTGAATTATTGTTTGAAGAATTTTGGGTGTTGTTTTGATTTCCTCCAGAAGAATTGGTTATTGATTGGCAGGATAATCCGAGGTTGTTGCATTGATTCCCTGCAGGGCAATAAACTCCTGTTCTTATTTCATCGACGCAAATATTCGTACATCTGTCAAAATCACAAATATAGTCATCTATCGATGGATTGCATAAAGAAAATTTTATTGTCTCTCCTTTTTCTAAGCAGATTAATTTTGTTTCAGCATTTACTGAAGAAACATAGAATAAAAAAATTGCGAAGAATATTAAAATAAATTTTATTTTTTCCATCTTCAAATTTTCTTGATTTGAATGAGGCAAAAAATTTCTTATTTTTTCCATTCCTGATTTATTTAATCAGGCTTTTTAAGGATAGTTGGAGTGGGATTAATGTTTTTGAAGATATAGATAGAAATAATTGCTCGCAACAAGTTGCTCGATTGATAAAAATTATTAACGCAAATCTATGGATATTTATGATAATTGTAGTTTCTTTCATTATTAGTTTATATTAATCCGAGCGACAGCGAGCATTTTATCTAAATAAATAATTTAGAAACTTTTAAAAACCATCTTTCCTAATTTTTATTATGGCTAAAATTATACCTGCTATGCAGGAATTTTTTCATAATTAGAAGAAATAATTTTTTTAGCTGTGCTTCTGGAAAAACTTATAAGTGCTTCTTAATTAAATTAAATGTATATGGCGGTTGTAGTTTAACGGTAGAATGTACGGTTGTGGCGAGCAATTACGCGAGTTTCCGCGTCGCCCTTGATTCGCAGAGTGATTGCGAGGAAAAGGATTTTGCGTGGAAAAAATGCAGAGTTGTTAGCAAAATCCGTGAGGCGAGGGTTCGACTCCCTCCTTCCGCCCTTAATAGGGAGGAGAACCCAGGGTTCGACCGAGCAAGTTCACGAGAGAGAAAATGTAATCCAGTGACGAGTGGGCTTGGGAGTTTCCCTCCTTCCGCCCCTGAAAATAAATTTGAAGGAGGAAGGTACTCACTTCAAATAAAAAAAGAGAAAATGAAAAAAACAGGAAATTTTTCAGAATGAAAATATTATTTGTTTGCAAATACAATAGGTTTAGAAGCAGAGTAGCTGAAGCATATTTTAAAAAAATAAATAAGAATAAAAAAATAAAGGCGGAAAGTGCGGGGATAATCAGAGGGCAATATCCTTTGAGTTCTGTTCAAGTTAAAATTGCAAAAGAATATGGATTAAATATCGAAGGAAAACCCAAATCATTAAATATTAATCAATTGAATTCTGCGAATAAGATAATTGTTGTTGCAGACGATATTCCAAGAATTGTATTTAATTATCCAAGATTTAAAAATAAATTAATTATGTGGAAAATAAAAGATGAATGGGATGGAAATGCTAAAAACAATAGAAAGATAATTGAGCAAATTATTAAAAATGTAAAAAGATTAGTTAAGGGGTTGAAAAAATGAATATTGATTTAGTAAAGGGATTTCAGGATTTTTTAGGAGAAGATGCTGAGAAGCGAGAGGAAATCAGAAAAATTTTAGTGAAAACTTTTGAGAGTTATGGGTTTGAGCCAGCTGAAACTCCTGTGATTGAATATGAAAAGTTTGTCAAGGGAGAAAACGAGAATGAGGAGGCTGTTTCGGATATTTTCAAATTGAAGGATAAAGGAGACAGAAATTTGGCTTTAAGATATGAATTTACTTTTCAATTAAAAAGATTAATGCAAAATCAAAAACTTCCTTACAAACGATTTCAAATCGGTTATGTTTTCAGGGACGAGCCAGTTTCCTCGAATAGATTCAGGCAAATAACTCAGTGCGATGTTGATGTTATTGGAAGTTCTGTAAAAGAAGAAGCAGAAATTTTAAGCATAACAAAAAAAATATTTGATTCTCTTGGAATAAAATTTGTAATTTATTTTAATAATAGAAAATTATTAAATGAAATTTTGGAGGAGCAAGGAGTTAAAGGAGAAGATAAAATAAAGGTTATTCGTGAAATTGATAAATTAGATAAATTAAGTGAAAAAGAAGTTTTGCGGAATTTGAAAAAATTTGGAGCTGAAAAAGTTCTAGGTGTGTTTAAAAAAGATGAAAAGTATTTTGAAAAATATAAAAGTTATGAAGAAATTAAAGAATTGAAAAAATACTGCAAAATTTATGGAGTTAAAGTGGAGTTTTCTCCGTCGCTGGCTCGTGGGCTTTCTTATTATAATGGAAGTGTTTTTGAAGTCAAAACCAAGGAGATGAAAGAAACAATTGCCGGTGGCGGAAGTTATATGTTCAGTGGAGTTCAGAGCACAGGAATTTCTTTTGGTTTGGAAAGAATTTCATCGCTGGCAAATTTAAAAATTGAAAAAGAAAAATATCTTATTATTTCATTGGACAAAGATAAAGAAGCAGTTGAACTTGCTGAAAAATTAAGGGAAAAAGGAAAATCAATAATTATTTATTATGGAAAACCTAGCAAGGCATTGGACTACGCGAATTCCAAAAAAATTGAAAAAGTAATTTTCGTCGGAGAAAAAGAAATTAAGAAAAAGAAATTTATGGTTAAGAATATGGGGACAGGGAAAGAGAAACTGCTGAAGATATAATTGAAGTAATGGAAAAAATAACTTTGAAATTAAATCATCGACGAGAATTTATAATACTTCAATAAATTAATCTGCGACGAAGGAGTAGGTATTTATTCAAATAAATTTCAATAAAGAAAAAATTTAAAAATAAATTAAAAAAGAGATGTTATGAAAACTAAAAAACTAAGCAAAAAAATGAAATTTCTTTTGTTTTTAGCTATACTTGTAATAATGTTTTTTTCTTTGATTATAGATGTTAAAATTATTATGATTTTAGTTTTTTGTGTTCTTTTAATAGGAAGTTATATAATTTATAAAGAAAAAATTGGACAGGAATTAATTGTTGCATTTTTAGTAGCATTTGCAATAACTTCTTATTATATTTATGAATATACTTCTTTTAATATATTTATCGGAAGAATAAATTTATTTCCATTAATATCTTGGACTTTTGGACTGGTTGTTTTAAGAGAAATTTATGAAAAAGTAAAAATAAAATATAAATTGTTTTTTGTTTCAATTTTTTATGTTATTATGCTTTTTGTATTAGAATATATTGGGTATTATATATTGGGAATACGCTTGAATTGGAATTATGAAAGCATTTTTGGAATTGGGATTATACATGCCCCACTCGGAATGAAAGTATTTTATGTTTTTGCGGGTCCTGTATATCTTTTAATTACAGATTATTTGAGGACGAAATAATATGCTTCTTATGAAATACGAGAAAGAAAAAATGCTCGCTTCGCTCGAAATTATATTAGTTAAGTAGTTGAAGAAATATTTTTATTAACTTATTTTAATTTCATATCAATATCTGCGAACTTGTGAGTAGGTATTTTTCCTTAAAAGGAAAAATATAAAAATTAGTTAAGATTTAGTTAATTATGAAGAGGTTTAATTTTTGGGATTTAGAAAAAGTGATGGGAAAAATTTAGTTGTAAAAGTAACTGAAAGTGATGTAATAGATAGTTTGCGAAGACATTATGACAATAGATTCTAAGATGATAATAAATTCACAAAATAATTATTTTTATCTTATTTTTTATTTATACCAAGTTTGAAAATTAACTTTTCACTCCACCTCAATCTCCATCTTCCAGGAATTTTTTCCTCCTGAAATTTTTTTGTCAGTTATTTTCAATGGTTTTTTGAATAAAGGGCAATTAAGAACAAAAGTTTCAAATTCTCCGCCTTCGCCTGCAGGATGAATTTTGTATTTTTCTTTTAGTTCTTTTACGTCGGTTATGAAAGAATTGTCGATTTCTCTTCCGAGCCATGATTCGTCGAGGGGATATGCAAAAACTCCTACGATAATTATTTTGAATTTGTTTTCAATTAATTCGCGGAGATAAGAAATTTCGTCTTTGTGCCAGAGTGGATTTATGCATTTTAATTTTAATTTGCCGCAGATTTTTTTAACTCGTGATGCCTGATATTCTGAATGCAAAGCGCCTGTAACAATTCCCTGAATCTTGAATTCTTTTTTTGCTTTTTTTATTGCATTTTCCAAATCTTTTAATTCTATTTCTTTTACTCCCTTGGTTTTTTCAATTAATATCGGAAGATTCATTTTTTGCGCTTGCTTTTCTACGAGTTTTATATTCGGTGTGTGAAACATATAGCTTTCCTGATTTTCAGAAAACAAACTAATCAAGCAAGTTAATTCATTTTCTTTTCCGGCTAAATAAGATGCGTATGTTGAGTCTTTTCCGCCTGAAAATAAAACCCCGAGTTTCATGAAAATTTTAGAAAAAAAGAGTATATAAATGTTTAAAAAATAATGTTACATTAATCAATTATGAATAATCTGTTACAAAGAATTCGCGATTGGTATATAATATCAGTTAGAGAACCTTTAAGACAAATTAGAATTCCTGAATTAGATAGTGCTTCTGGTTATTATAGAGGTATTTCGCATTTA
>CAYITA010000017.1:0-2912 GCA_964366165.1 Candidatus Woesearchaeota archaeon | reverse complement strand
ATTTCCCAACGGATTTCGAAAATTTTTATTTATTTCTTCTGCTCTTTCTTTTTGTTCTTCGTTGAGATTTTCAATTTCTTCTTTCAATGCTTCCTTTAAGTCGGCAAACGGATCTGGATTGTGTTTGAAATATGTTTCTTTAAGCCAAATGTAAATTTCTTCAAAATGAACTTTTTGGTCGAGCCATATTTTTTTCTGGTTGTCCAATTGAAGCAATGGATAAAAACATAAAATTTTTTCTTCTTTGTCGCCGCCAATTAATTCTGTAAAAGATACTTTGTGCTTTTTTTCTTCCCCAAGATGTCCGAATATTTTTTCATAAATTTCCTTTATTTTGTCTTTTATGCTGAAATTTCTTTTTGGAAAAAAAATTTTAGTTTCTCTTAATGCGTTGTTGTTTATGATTTCTTTTTTTATTCGTCGATTTTCTGTATGAATTGCTTTATTTAGTGATTCAATCAATTCCTGAAGTGTAACTTTTTTTAATCTTGGAATCGGACTTCTTAGAATTAATTCCGGAATTTCTTCGTCTAATTCAATTTTTTCCATAGAATATTTTTTATCTTCTTTTTTTCCGAACAAAATTTCGTCAATGCTTTTTATGTAGTGATTCAATAAAATTTCTGATTTTATTCTTAAAAGCAGCGAAGCTGCTAATAGCACTTTACTAGAAATAAAAAAATCTGCTTCTTCTAATTCGCGAATTTTATTCAAATATTTGTCAGTCAGGATTACAATGTCGATGTCCCAAGGATTTAATTGTTCAGTATTTATCAAATCGTAAATAATTTCTTGCCATCCAATTTCTCTGCTAAACAATAAATCATAAATTTGCTCTTGTTTTACATTAATTTTATTTTCATCTTCTCTTTTTTCCATAGAATATCTAATCAAATTGGTTTTTTAATTGTTTGTAGTTACTAATATAATGTTATTTGTAGTACTTAAATATTTTTATTTTTTGTAAAAGTAACACTAGAAAAGGACTAAGAAATTTTTTATCACTACTTTTTGCTAATCATCCACTGTCATTTAGCAAGAGTAACATAAACGAAACATTTAAATAGTGGCTAGTTCTTAATATCCTATCACCTCTTTTTACCCAGGAGGAGCTTCAGGCCATTCTATTTGATAGGTTTGAAAATCCTCCCAGGGTTATAATTATAAAATAAATCTTTTTTAGTTTTAAATTTATTTAATTATTTTTTGCCCCTATTGTAAATTCACTGTAATGACATTTTCCGCAATAAACTCTTCCGGAACTTTTTAGCAAAAATATTCCTGGACCACATCTAGGACAGCATCTTTCTCTAATGATTTTATCTCCCTGTATAGTATATTTTTTGTATTTTTTGCTAGTTGGTTTATTTTTTGGCTTTTTCTTTCCTCTTTTGTTATTTTTTTTAACTCCCATATCAAAACAACCCGTTGGTTTTTTTGGATTTTCCTCTAATCTCTGAACGGCGATTTTTTAAATTGCCTCCGACGAAAATCGCATAACCTATTAGTTAACATCCCCCAATTTAATTTCTGAAATATTTTCTTTAGATATTGCAGATTCTTGTTTTGCTTTTTTTTCTGCTTCTCTGGCTAACTTTTCAGCAGCAAACTCTTTTTTTGTTTTTATTTCTGTTTTATCCTTGTCTTCTTTAGAAGTATAAATATGCGTGTCTACGATAAATTCATTAACTCCAAATTTTGAACTAATTTTTTTAATTTTTATTTTTTCAGAGAGAGAAGAAAATTTTTCTGAAATTAATTTTTCTACTTCTGTTTTACTTGGAGTTGCTTTCGAAGTCAGACTGAATTTTATTTCTTTTCTCCTAAACAAGGGATTGTATTTTTCTTCGATTAAATTATATTTTTCCATTTTTTATTTTATCTTGTTTTGATTGCGTATTCTCCTTTTTCTTTAATATTTAATTTTTTTGCTATTTCTGATTTTTCCGGGTTTTGAACTATAATTCTTCCTTTAAATCCTTCAATAGATTCTTTAGAATCGCATTTAGGACATTTTTCTCCTTCATAAATTGTGTTGCAGATTTTGCATGCTTTTTGTTTTGTCATTTTAAAAAATTCCTATTTTTTTTCATTTTAAATTATTCCTCATTTCTTTTATTCTTTGAGCAACATCAAATCTCGAAACATTTGCAGGCAAACCAATTCTTTTTAATTGTTCAGTTAAATGTTTTTTATCTACACATATATAATCTTGTGTATCGTGCATTTCTTTAATTTGCCCTAATTCATATCTTGTTAATTTTTCTTCTCCCATTTTATTTCTTTTTCTTCCCCTTTTTTTCTTTTCCTTTAATTTCTTTTTCTTCTGCTTTTGCCAATTTGCTCATTTCTTTCTTTTTCTTTATGGCGTCTTCATTAATCCATTCTAATTTCCCTAATCCTGGCTGTCTCATTGTCAAACCGATTTTTGGCTCGTTGCCTTTATGAGAAATTGCTACAATTCTCGCGAGGCACAAATCCCCAACTTTTAATACTCTCTTTGAAGCTTTTCCTGACAAGGAATTTGTTTTATTGAAAGAAACATAATCATCCATTGTCTGACTTATGTGAATCATTCCTTTCATTGCTCCCATATTAATAAATGCCCCGAAATTTGTTATTTCAACAATTGTTCCGTGAATTATTTCCTGCAATTCTGGTTTCCAGATTAATAATCTAAAATTTGATTTGTAATATGCTGCGCCGTCGCCAGGAATTATTACTCCTTTTCCAACTTCCAAAACTTCAATTACTAAAATTACTTTTCCCAATTCTTTGTCATAATAATCTGCGTAAGTTTCTCTAAGCTGGTTATCAACAGCCTCGATAGTAGGCAAACCGAATAATCTCGGCTCCACCCTTACATAATCTTCAACTTCAGTTAAATAGAACATTTTACTTTAAAAAAATAG
>CAYITA010000016.1:7105-12840 GCA_964366165.1 Candidatus Woesearchaeota archaeon | reverse complement strand
TCAAACTTTTCTCAATTTCAATTAATCTCCTCAATTTCGCTTCCCTTTCCTTGCCATCAATTCCGCATTTGAAAAAATCTGCCTGAAAACCAAAAGCCAAATCCGCGAGGATATTTTCTTCTGTTTCGCCTGAGCGATGAGAAAAAACAATTTTAATATTATTTTCCCTTGCTGTTTCGCAAATTTGTTTCACACTTAATAGACTTCCGTTTTGATTCGGTTTTACAATTATCGCATTGATAGATTTTTTTTCAATCGCATTCAAAAATCTTTTGTGATTTGTTGCAGTCAAATCATCGCCGACAATTAAAACATTTGGAAATTTTTTCAGCAATCTGCTGAAATTTAAAAAATCTTCTTCGTTAAAAGGGTCTTCAACATAAATTAAATTATAATTTTTAATTAAATTAGATAAATAACTCATCTGCTCGTCAGGTTCTCTTTTTAAAAATGGATTTTCATAATTGTATTTTTTCCTTTTGAAAAAAGAAGAAGATGCAATATCAACCCCGATTGGAATTTTTACATCTTCAGCTTTGCTGAATGAGTTAAAAAATTTACTATTTTTTAAATTCGACAAAATATCCAAAACCTCTTTTTCATTCAAAGAAGTTTGCCACGCATTCTCATCATTTTTAGTATTGTTAAATTTCTCGTCGGATTTTTTCAAAATTTTTTCAATTTCTTCTTTAGAGCTGATATTTTTTTCAAATGAAATTTCAGGAGAATTTGATTCAGGAATTAAAAGAAATTCCTGGAAATCCGGTTTTTTTCCGGAAATTAATTTTGAATGCTTTCCTCCGCCAACAGCATTTCCGACAAATCTTGGAAATTTTTTTGCTTTCGGATTAATAATCATCCAAACTTGTTTTCCAACAAAATCTTCCCATTCTTTTTTAGATTTTGTGGCCCCAAAATTTTCCCAAGGAAAATTTTTAGGGTTCTGTTCTTTTGCAATTGCTTTTAATACAGCGGATTCCAATGCAAATAAAGTATTTGCCCCAATGTGCCCATCGGCAACATCTTCAATAATTCTTAAATTCTCAAATTTTTCAAATTCCTCTTTTGAAAAATATTCTCCAAGCTGTTTAACTTTTTTTATATCTTCATTTAAAGATTTTTTATATGGCTTTGCCTCAAACTTTCCTTTGGATTTACCATTCGGAGCAGATGCAGAAAAAATTCCGGCATTTGTTTTTATAGAAACAAAAATTGTTTTTTCTTTTCTCGAATCCAAAATCGCCTTCGCATCAATCTCTTTTATTTTCATGAATAAAAAAAGCAATTGGGGTTTTTATGGGTTTTGATGATTGAATTTTAAGAAAATATTTGCGCTCCTTCGTCGCGGTATTAATAAAAAATAAGTAATATCAAAACATCAATGTTAATATCATAAAAAGTTGTTCTTCTATTATTTAAATAATATTAATCTGCGAATTTATGAGCAGGTAATTATTCAAATAAATTATATCATATATATTTTATTATATTGTAATTTGAATTTAACATAAACAAAAAATATTTTTAATCCCCGCCAACTTCTTCTTCACTTCCACTGCTATATTCCCCTTCAGTTTCGTCGTCAGGATTAACCAATTCCATTATCTCCCCGCTCTTTACAATTTCTTCTTCTTCTTCAGTTTCTTTGTCCTCAACATATTTGTCAACTGCTTTTTGCTCTTTTACTCTCTTTAAAGCATCTTCTTTTTTCTTTGGAAAAGGTTTGTTGATTGTAATCGGAAGAATATTTGAGTTTAATTCAATTTCAGCAATTTTCAAAGAATCATATTTTATTTTTTCCAAATCTTCAGGAGTTATTCTAATCAAAAGGGGCGCATTCATCGCAATCTGCAACGCTCTTGCTCCAAGTATTCTCGCCTTCTCGTATTTTGTAAGATTTTCTGAAATTGTTTCGTTCATCTTGTTTTATTTTAAATGTTTTTCAATCGAAGATTGAATTATTCTTGACAGACAAAAATTTATTCTTTTATAAATTTTTGTATGTTTTTAAAAACTTCTCTTTCTGTTTTTTCAGCTAATTCTATTGCTTCTGAAAATTCTTCTTCGCTGAATGTCGCTAAATTTCCTTTTTGCAAAGAGCTTATTATTCCATTAGAGCATCCAACAGTAATTCTTGCGTCAGAAATATCTTCTTCTTCAAGAGTTGGATCAACAACTAAACTCTTTCCGATTTTGTGAATTGTTACAGATAATGGAATATTTTTTGACAGCGGAATTTTTTTATCAGTCCATTCACCATATACAACTTTTCCTTCTTCTTCATTATATTTTGGAATTCTGGCAGTTTTTAATGCAACTATTGCACCAATTCCAGCAGCATCAAGCAGATTACCGTCGTCGTTTATTGAATAAATATCTATAAAAATTATCCAGACTTTTTCTCCTTCTTTAATGCATAAACTTTTAGTATCAATAAATTTGCTTTCTCTTATTCCTCTGTCAATTAATCTTCCCAATTCAATTGCAGGAAATCTTGGAGGCCCAGATTCAAATCTCGGAGAACTCAATGGAAGCAATTCTGCAGTCACAATTAAATTTCCCTCATCTTTTGAATCAGGATAAGGCTCGCCGACATCCATTTTAACACCGACAACAACTTCAGTTTTTCCGATTTTTACTCTCACACTTCCTTCTGCCTTGTTTGAAATATTAGTTTCAATTTCAATTTCTCTGAATTCATTTAATTTTCTATCATCAAATCTTTTTCCTTCTTCCAAATATTTTTTTATTCTTTCGCCTGTTAAATTTGATGTTTGTTCCATTTTATTTCCTGTCGAATAAAATTCTTTGATAAGGTAAATCCGGATTTTTTATTTTAGAAAGTAATAGAAAACCTCCAGTTGCAGTCATGATTGCCCCGGCAGTAAGTCCAATAATTACTAATTCATTAATATTTTTCATTTTGAAAACCTCCTGTTTTCCAACAAAGGCAAAAAATTTCCTGTTTTTTTCATCCTTCTATCTCCCTGCCGACTTCTTTCAGCGCTTTTTTTTGTATTTCATAAATTTGTTTAACTGATTTTTTTGCAAGAGTAATTACTTCTTTTAATTCTTTAGCAGTTATTTTTCCATCTAACTGAATGTGCGTTAATTCTCCATTATCTGTCATTGAAATCGGAATATCTGTGCTTCCTTCTCCTCCTTCGTAATCTTCTTCTTCTTTAGTTAAATCTACAACTAAAGTTTTGTCTAATTTTCCCAGCGAAATACTTGACACCATTCTTTTCATCGGAATTCCTGCGTGTGCAAGAGCCATCGCAGCAGCGTTGATTCCAGCACATCTTGTTCCAGCGTCAGCTTGAATAATATTTATATGAACATCAATAACTTGATTTGGATATTTATCAATCATTAAAACCGGCTCTAATGCCCATTCAGTAATTTTGGAAATTTCAGTGCTTCTCCTCGACGGCCCGGGCCTTATTCTTTCAGTTACTGAAAAACTTAGCATGTTGTAATTGCATCTTAAAACTCCTTTTTCAGGATCTTGTTGATGTTGCGGATGCATTTTTCTTGGCCCATAAACTGCAGCAATAGCGATTGTGTCTCCTGACTGATACATCGCACTTCCGTCGGCATTCGGAACAATTCCAACTTTCGCTTTTATCTTTCTGAGCTCGTCAAATTTTCTTCCGTCTGTTCTTTTATATTCTTTTGTCATATCTTTCCCCCATTTCTTTTTTAATTATTTCTGTTGGAATATATCTTGGATGTCCTCTATCGTTGCGTGAATTACATTCTTTTTTACTATAACAAGCTAAAGCATGACACCCGTCGGGTTTATCAAAACTACATTTTAATTTTTCATCTATTGTTTTCATTTTATAAATCTATTATCTCTATTTGTATATTTATTTTATTTGGGCAAGGGTGAATTATTTTTGATAATCCTCTGAGATATTTAACTATTTCTTTTTTATTGCCTCTTTCACTTTTAAAAGAGTTAGTAGTAAATTGTCCAGCGTTGTGAACATATCTTGTAACTTTATTTTCTGTAGGCGACATTATATCTAAATCAATTTCATAAGTTTCTATTCTCATTTCATTTCTTCTCCTTCTTCAGCCATTTAGTTAATTCTTCTGTTAATCCGGATATAAAAGATTTTTCTGTCACGAACATTATTGCTTTTTTTGCGAACAATTCATCTTCAATTTTATTTCCTTTAATCCAAATTAATCCGTTTTGCCCGACAGTTATATTGCACCTGGTTTCATCTTTTATTAATTTAATCATGCTTCCTTCTTTCCCGATAATTCGCGGAACTTTGTTTGAATTAACTTTTATAATCAAACCGTCGTCGATTTTTCCCAATCCTCTTGATTTTATGCTCAAGTCAATTCCTCTTTTATTTATATTCCAGATTTTTGCAATAATCATATCTCCGATATCCATTACTTCTTCTAGCCCGTCTTTATTTACATATCTCGGAACTTCCATTAATCCCAAAAATCCGTTTTCAGCAGCGCAAATATCTACAATCCACCCGTTGAAAGTTATCATTTCCACTTTCCCGATAATTACATTCCCTCTTCTCGCCTGATAAACTCCTGAAAGAGGAATTACTTTTACAAGATTATTTGTTTCTTCTGCTAATCCATATTTCAAGGAATAAATTCCGTCTTTTCTTTTTTCAGTTCCTTCCCCAGGTAAATAATCTTCTCCGTCGGAGATTTTCTCTCCAGGAATTACTATTGTCCGTTTATTTTCTTGTTCCATTTTTATATATTGCATAATTCTTCAGTATTTAATTGTCCTTTACTAGCATCTTCAAGATATTTATCATATCTTTCATCCCACAGATCCTCTTTTTCAAGTTTTTCTTTTTGAAATTTATATAAACTTCTTAAACTATCTAATTTATCACTGCGATAAATAATTACATTACAATGTATTCGAATTAATGTGTTTCGAAGTTTCATTAATTGCACTGTAAAATCTGTTCTAGCTATAGTTTTTAATTCATCAAGAGTTTTTCCCTCAACAACTTCATCTATTGTTTTCATTTTAAGCAACACTAACTTCTAATTTATTCATTTTATTCTTTCATCTCCTCGGTAACTGCGCTTCCATGTGTTATTGAATTTAATTTATCGTAAAATTCCATAATTAAGCCAGATGGAACCTTTATAATTATTTCCAAATCTCCATTATTTCTCCAGTCTTCAGATTCTTTGTATTGGTTTACAACTCCGTAAGATTTTCCAGTATAAATTGCAGGAATAACAATTTTAATTTTTTTCATTTCCAATTTAATCGGAATGATTTTGCTCAACTCTTCAATTATTTCATTTATTTGCTGTTCAATCGGAAGATTTTTTATATTCACCCCAGATTCATTTATCGCAGATTTTATTCTTTCAGGAGTGTGCGGGCGTCCTGTATGAGGATCCATAGAATTTCTCGACAAAAAATCAATAACTTGTTTTACTTTTTGTTCCTGCTCTGCACTTCGATGTTCCTGCGTTACAAGAATTTCTCCTTCCCTGATAATCTTAGAAGCAATTTCATTTACATCTTCAGTTTTGAATGCCTCCATCAAATCTTTTTCAGGAGCATGTTGTCCTTTTTTAGCGTCGGAAAAAATTTTGTCTATCTCAAGAAAATCAACTGATTTTGATTCTCCTCTTCGGTATTTCAATGCCAAATCCATATCAACCATAATTTCAAAAGGTTTCCCAATTTTTTTTATTCTCGCTGTTGTTTGTGTCATTTT
>CAYITA010000016.1:0-7005 GCA_964366165.1 Candidatus Woesearchaeota archaeon | reverse complement strand
TTCATCTTAAAAACTCTCTAATTTTTTCTCCTTCCAGCATTGTTATTTTTTTATCATTCAATGAAATATAACCCAGCTCAAATCTTTTTATATCAAATTTTTTCCCCTGAATTTCTTCGAAAATTTTCAGAACAATTTTAACTCCGTCTTTTATTGTCAAATCTTTTTTGTATTTTTCTCTTAAAATTTCTTTGATTTTCTCGTCATTTTCTCCGATAGCATTTGCAAAATATGAGAAATAATTTCCAGTAATATCTGAAGTGAATAGTTCTCCTTTTTTTGAATTGATTCCAGCAAGCATGAATGAAACGCCGAACGGCCTTGCACCGCCGTATTGTGTAAATTGCTGTTTTATATTCGCTATTTCTTTGATAATTAATTCTGGTTCTATTGGAGAATCATAAGTTATTCTGTGCTGTTGCGCCACAATCTGCGCTCTTTCAATTAAAATCCTTGCGTCAGAAGTTATTCCAGCCACACTCGCTATAAGATTGTCGTCGATTTCATGAACTTTCTGGGCAGAAGAAGGAACTACTAATTTATCTTCATTTCTTTTATCAGCGAGAATAAAAACTCCGTCAACGCAAACCATTCCAATTGACGAACTTCCAAGCCTAACTGTTTTTTCCGCGTATTCTACCTGCAACAGGTGTCCTTCTGGCGAAAACATCGTCGCTGTTCTGTCATAACCCATTGCTTGGTGCTGTAAATCTGTCGGTATATCCATTAGTTTTATTTAGAATTTTTTAATTTTAATTTTTTTTCCATGTAATAATTTTAGAGATTTATATAATCTAACTAAATTTTCTCTATTTCCTTTCCGAATTTTTTAAGAAATGCGAGTTTAAAAACTTTTTGGAGATGATAAAATAATCTATAATCTAACAAAATACTTATAGATACAATTATTCGAAGATTTATCATCTCTTTCATTCGCAGATTTTCAATTACTTAGATAACCCCAATCCGACGAATTTTACGAGGAGCAAATTTTTTCTGATAAAATTAAATATTTATTTTCCCCCCAGCCCCTTCAGCGTCCCGGAAATTCTTAAAACTTCAATTTTTTCAGGAAAAACTGCAATTGAAGCCCGCACTAAATCAACACTTTCTCGATTAATGCAAATAATATTATCTTTAATCCAGCTCAAACCAGTTTTTGAATATCCAAGTTTTCCAGTAAACTCTAAAATTGCCTTCCCGATATTTTCTTTAAGATTTTCTCCTTTCAATAAAAGATATCTTTTATTTTCCCGCATCGATGGTTTCAGAGATTTCATGAAAATTAAAATAAAAGAGAGTTTATAATTTTGTTGATTTATAATTTTATATTAACACTCACTTCGTTCGTGGTATAATTTATTTTAAGTAAATGAAGAAATTATTTTTATTATTATCATCAACGCTATTTCCCACATACTAATTTTTTATCAAACGAGAACTCGTTCGAGCAATTAATTTCTCCAACTAAAAACATATTTCCAATTACACAAATGCTTTTATATCCTTTTTAGTTAATTTTTTTATGAAAAATTCTAAAACAGAAAAAGAAAAAATACGAAAAAAAAATTTAATAATTCTCAAATATGCAACAAACGAGTGTTATACACAGGTTGTTGATTTAAGAAATTATAGAGATAAAAATTTCAAATTAGATTTGGAAAATAGGGTTTGGTCTTTTAAAGAAGAAGAAAATATTCCAATTGGAAATTCCAGCAATCCACCTGGGAGGGGTTGTGGCAGATATGGAATTATCGGAGTTTATGATAAAACTAAAATAGAACATCTTAATTCTATGGTTCATAATGCTAGAGAATTTACAGAATCACCCGGCTTAGATTTAGACGATTAATTTTCTTCTCATAATTTTTCTTCTTATATTAGGTAAACTAAAAATCTTAACATAAAATTTACTGCTCCTTCGTCGCAGATTGATAAAAATTAAAATAATCTAAATTCTCGTCGACAATCTGATTAATAATTTATAGATAATATATAATTGCTGGTAGTTTCTCTCACTACTTATATTCCTATATCAATATGAGCGTGAGCGAGCAATTATTTTTCCTTCTAAAAACATATTTAAATCTTAAAAATTTCCTATTTTTAATGAGTTAAAAATCTCAAAGGATTTTTAAATCTTCAAAATTTTTATAATTTTGAACTGAGTTAAAAATGCGGAAGCATTTTTAAACTATTCTTTATTATTTTTATTAAAAAGGTGAAGAAAATAAAATGAAGATACAAAAAATAAATTGGGTTCTTTATGTGGCATCCTCGGAGGCAAAAAAAGATGCCACCGTTCAGTGCTTTGGGGAGATTCAAAAAGAACCGACGGGTTCTTTTTAATGGAAATTTGCACAATTGGCGGATATGAAGAAGTAGGAAAAAATATGACTGCAGTAAAAGTCGGAGACGATGTAATTTTATTCGACGCTGGTTTGTTTCTTCCCCCAGTTATAGAAATGCAGGAAAAAGAATCTCAGGCAAAATACACTGAAAAAAAATTACGGGAAGTCGGCGCAATTCCAGATGATTTAATTCTCGATAAATTAGGCTGGACAAATAAAGTCCGAGCAATTGTCGTCGGACACGCACACCTCGACCATGTCGGTGCAATTCCTTACATTGCCCATAGATATCCAAATGCAAACATTTACGCAACACCATTTACTATGGAAGTTCTCGAATCAATTTTGAGAAGCGAAAACATAAATTTCAAAAACAAAAAAATACACATAAAATCAGATTCAATAATAACAATAAAAGGAAAATCGCAGGAATTAAAATTAGAATTCGTTCACACAACACACTCAACTTTGCAATGCGTTTTTATCGCACTGCATTCCAGAGAAGGAATTTTTTTCTATGCCCTGGATTTTAAATTTGACAATTATCCTATCATCGGAAAACCTTCAAACTATAAAAGATTAAGAGAATTAGGAAGAATGGGAGTAAAAGTTCTTGTCGTCGACGCTCTTTATTCTGGAACAGATAGAAGAACAGCGTCGGAAAGAATCGCGAGAAATCTCGTCGAAGATGCGCTTTCAACAGTAAGAGACAGAAAATCTGCTTTGTTCGTAACAACTTTCTCGTCGCACATCGCAAGATTAAAAAGCATAGTTGATTTCGGAAAAAGAACAAACAGAAAAATAATTTTCATAGGAAGAAGCCTTAATAAATATGTCAATGCAGCAAATAAAGTCAGGGAATGTTCTTTCTATAAATCAATAAGAACCGTAAGATTCAAAAATCAAGTAAACTCAATATTAAAGCAAGTGGAAAAAGACAGAGGAAAATATTTAATTGTTTGCACCGGACATCAGGGAGAACCAGGAAGCATTCTGGACAGAATAACAAAAGACGAAACTCCATTTAAATTTCGCCCTGGAGACAATTTAATTTTCTGTTCAAGTGTAATACCAACTCAGGTGAATATATCTTCGAGAGATAGAATGGATAAAAAATTAAGAAAAAGAGGCGTAAGAATTCAGGCAGATGTTCATGTTTCAGGACACGGAGGCAGAGAAGATTTAAGAGATTTATTGGAAATGTTAAAACCGAAACATGTAATTCCAGCTCACGGTTCATTGCAGCAAGAAACGCCGATGATTGAACTCGCAGGAGAATTAGGATATAAATTTCAAGAAAATTCTCACTTATCCAGCAACGGAAAATTATTGAGAATATAAAATGGTAAACACAGAAATTTTTGAAGGACTGAAAAGAGCAACACAATCAGGACAATCATTAAGAGAAGCTATGATTACTTTTTACAATTCCGGATATTTAAGACAGGAAATTGAAGAGGCAGCGAGAGCCTTACAAGCAGAAACCCCGTCGATGGGACAAACACAAAAACCAGTTCAGATGCAAAATCAGTTTCAACAACCACAAATTCCAAATCAGATTCAACCACAGCAAATTTCAAATCAATTTCAGCAGCAAAATCAAACACAACAAATTTCACAGCAAAAAATATCTGCATACGAACAGCCAAAAAAGAAAAATAAAATTGCAATTATTTTTCTAATTCTGATGATTTTACTTTTAATCGGAGTTTTAATCTCTGCGTTTATTTTTAAAAGCGAGATAATTGATTTTTTTAGAAAATCTTTTGGAGCATAAAATTGATTAAGTGAGAAAGTTGGTAATCTAAAAATTATACAAATTAAAATATGGTGTTCGCTCACGCTCACAAATTAATAAAAAGTAGTAATTGAAAATGTCGTCGATAATTAATAAAAATTATATTACATGATAACTCGTAGTTTCTTTCATTACTTAAAAAAATTATTCGAGCGACAGCGAGCAATTTTTTGATTGTTTTATTTTTTAATCATTTTTCCCTCCCGAAACCACAACTTTAAATTTTCTCTGAACAATTTTCTCAGAAAAGTTTAAATAAGTGAACTCACTTAATTTCTTATGACTAATATTACTTTATCCATCGACGATGAGATTTACAAAAAAATGCGGAAATTTTCTGAAATAAAATGGAGTGAATTTGTTAGAAAGTGTGTTCAGAAGAGAATATGGGAACTTGAAAAGATTAAAACAAATATTTATGCCGACGAAAATCTTCTCGCTAAAAATTGGTTAAGTAAAGAGGATAATATCGCATGGAAAGATTTGTAAAAGGAGAAGTCGTTGTAACACCCTTTCCGTTTTCAGATTTAAAATCCTCAATTAAAAGACCCGCGTTGATTGTAGCAAATTTAAAAGGCGAGGATATTATTCTTTGTCAAATTACTTCTAAAAATCATCCAGATCCTTATCAAATATTTTTAAATCAAAATGATTTTTCAAATGGCGGTTTAAAAATTAATAGTTTCATAAAACCCTCAATTCTTTTTACATTAAGAAATTCCATAATATGATACAAAGTCGGAAAAATTAATAAAGATAAAATAAAAGAAGTTGGGGATAAAATTTGCAAAATTATTAAAAGTTGATAAAACTTTTCTTTCAGAAAAATTTTGGAGAATAATAAGTAACATAAAATCTCGTCGATTCACATTACTTAATTAAAATCAATCGAGCGATAGCGAGCAATTTTCCCCAAACAATAACTTTAAATTTTCTTTTCTCCAAATAAATTCATGGAAATTTATTCACCAGACGAGGACTCATGGCTTTTAGCAGACACTGTCAAAAATTTTTTATCTAAAAATAGTCCTAAAAAAATTCTTGAGATTGGTTCTGGAAGCGGATTTCAGCTTCAAAATTTAAAAAAACTTGGAATAAAAAAACAAAATATTTTTTCCTGCGACACAAATCCCAATGCTGTAAAACATTGCAGAGAATTAGGTTTCAATTGCATAGAATCAAATTTATTTCAGAATATTTGTGGTAAATTCCATATAGTTTTATTCAACCCCCCTTATCTCCCCGACGACAAAAGAGAACCGAAAAATTCAAAACTCGCAACAACTGGTGGAAAAAATGGAAGCGAAATAATCAACGAATTTTTGAAAAGCGCAAAATCGCACTTAGAAAAAAACTCAAAAATTTTTCTTTTAACATCTTCATTAACAAAAGGAATTAAATGGAACAGATTTAAAAAAAGAAAAATAGCGTCGAAGAAATTGTTTTTTGAAGAGATTTATGTTTGGGAGTTGAAAATTAATTAAAAATATTTTTTCTGTGATAAGAAAAAAACACTAAAAAAGTTAAGTTCTAAAATTAAATTAAGTTAATTTCTGCAAAAATGAGCAGTTAAGTATTTTCCCCACTATTTATTTTTTAATTTCTTTTCAGCCCACCAGCTGTAAGCTATTCCGACTACAATAAGTATTGGTATCAAATAAAAATGATTTTTGAATAATCCGAAGTTAAAGAAATAAACTGAAATTAGCCATAAGTTAAAAATACCATAAACAATAACTAATGTAGTTAGAACTAATTCTTCTTCTTTAGATATAACCTTATCTACTTTTTTAGTTAACCAAGCCCCGCCCTTAACAACAAAATAAAATAATATTAAAACAAGAGGAGTTAAGAAAAGGGGATTACTCACCCCAAGCAAATTTGCTATTGGTTTCCATATCGGGCTTTGAAGCCCTGCCCCTCCTGTAAAAATTACATCAAGAGATGCATCAAGAATAATCAAACATATTAAAATTATCCACGCCCATGTTTTAGATAAAACTGGTTTTTTCATAATAAATTTATGAATTTCAAATATAAAAAGTTAACGAAAATTAAATTTTAGAAATCTTAGCAAAGTGTTAAGTAAACCTTGAAACTTAACATTGTTTACACCAAAAAAGAAAATAATTAATTCTCTAAAGATTTTGCTCCTCGCTTTGCTCGTCGGATTTACATTAATTATTAATAGAAAATCTGCGAGTTTACGAGTAGGTATTTTATTCTTACTAATCTTTATATTAAATTATGAACTTGACTTTACACAAAGAGAAAATTTATAAGTAAGCTTTTCCTTTGATTATAATGATAAAAGAGGGATTTGTTGTAGTACTGGTTCTATTTTTATTAATATCTCTTACTGATGTTTCTGCTATTTCTATTGACGACGAATTCAAAAAACTTGCTAATTATGCCGGAGAGTATGAAACAGGGAATATAAACTATGTTCAGCTTTTGATTTATACTTCTTCAATAAGAGGAAAAATGAATGAAGTTTTAGGAGCAACTGGCAGAGAAATTGGGGGAGTTTTAAAACAAGAACAAATAAAAAAAATTTTAGGAGAGCCAATAGAAGATACAAAATGGGTTTGGTCAGAAGGTGAAGAGAAAGAAATAAAATTAGATAATGCAGTTCCAGTATGGAAAAAAATAGTATTTGATGGAAGAAAAATTCAAATCAGATTAAATGCCTGGCCATCTATATTTAGTAAGAAAGAATTTAAAGAAGAAAATGAAGATGAGGAAAATAAAGAATTAGAAGATTTAGAAGGAAAATTAATTTATAGATTAAATTTTGAAATTGAATTTAAAAAACCAGAAGAGCAATTAAATATTCAGGGTAAAATAGACAATATT
>CAYITA010000015.1:0-12857 GCA_964366165.1 Candidatus Woesearchaeota archaeon | reverse complement strand
AAAACATGGCAGAGAATTCCCGACGGAACTGGAAGTTTTGTTTTTCGATTGTCAACAAAAGGTGTGACAAACACTCTGGTTGTTGGAAATATAAATATCAACGGAGTTGGAAATTATTCTTCAATTCAGGACGCGATAAATAATGCCAGCGACGGAGATGTGATAAATGTTTTGGGAGGAGTTCACGAAGAAGATTTAATAATTCCTGCTGGAAAAAATAATTTAGAATTAAATGCAATAGGAAATACAACAATTAAAGGAGTTGTAAATGTTAACTCTTCACTTTTTCCTTTAGCTGCTCCGAATATAGAAATATTATCTGATGGTGTAAAAATACATGGATTTAATATAGAAAGCCCAGATTATCACTTGGGGAATTATTCAAGCGGAATTGTTATTGGAGCCGAAGATGTTGAAATTTATAACAACACTTTTATTACAAACTCAGCAGAAACTTCCGACGATATATCCCAAGTAATACAAACTTATTCAAAAAGTGCGATGGCGGGAGTTGATATTTCTGGATTAAACATTCATAATAACATTTTCACAAGCAAACACAACACAGCAGGAACATGGGGTTATGAAGGAGTTTATATTAATCCCGATATAGGTAATGGAGAAATTTATATTAAAGATAATAATTTTATAGGGGAAATAATAAGAGCAATAACAAGTGAAAGGTCAAAGACAACTATTTCTGGTAATGACATAATCACTGAATTAAGTCAATCAATAGGAATTCAAGGAATTAATATTATAAATTGGGATGCGAACAATCAGGCAAATGTTAAGGTAATTAATAATACAATAAAGGGGAGTAATTCATCAAAAGGATTTGCTCAGGGAATAAGAATTGGACAAAATTCAAGTCAGACATTAATAAATTTTCTAATTGAAAATAATATATTAAAATATAATTCAATTGGCATTTTAGTTAAATCATCTAATAGTTGTTAAGATTAACTTCAATACAATTACTGAGAATGTTATTGGAGTTAAAAACGATAATATAAATTCGCTCAACGCAGAAAAAAATTATTGGGGAAAATGCGAGGGGCCGATTAATGGAACTGATGTAATTGGAAATGTGGATTTTACACCTTGGCTTGGAATTTGCATTTCAAATAAAACACATTCTCCTCAATGTCCTTTTGGGAATAATAATATAACTTTAATTGCAAATTTAAGCGGTATAGAAATAGATTCTGTTTGGTTTTCTTATTATGTAAATGGAACAAATTATAACAAAACAGCAACGGCAAGCGAAGGAAATTCTTACAAAATAATTATTCCTCCATCTGAATTAATTGGAGGAACAAATGTAACTTGGAATGTTTATGCAAATGATTCTATTGCAGTTTATAATAATTCGTGGAAAACATTTTATGTTTACGGGAAAACAATTTTATCGATAAATCCAATTTTTCCAGACGGATTGAGTGGATGGTATATTTCAGAACCGATTTTTACTTTAACAAATCCTGACGCTGTGAATATTTTTTATCAGTGGGACCTTTCTGAAATTAGAAATTATTCTGCGCAGTTTGGTTTAGAAAATATTCCAAATCTTCCAAAAGAAAGCGCGGGGATTTTGGATTTGAATTATTGGAGCAATGCAATTTGCGGAAATGAATCAAATCAGGGAGAAACATTCAAAGTGGATTTAACAAGCCCGAGCATTATTGACTTAAATCCAATGGGAATAATTTATAATAATTTAAAACCGGAAATTTCAGCTTATCTTGAAGAAATTTATGGAAGCAATTCAGGAATAAACAAAGGAAGTGTCATAATGAAAGTCGACGGAGTTTATGTTAATGCCAGTGTTGAAAGCGCCGATTCACTTGACGCAATTGTTTCTTATATTCCTTTAAATAATTTATCTCCGGGAACCCATAATATAATTGTGAATATAACTGACAAAGCAGGGAGAAATAATGAAACGTCGTGGGAATTTTACATTAATATAAGCGCTGTGTTTAATCTGCAGATTTATTCACCTTTGGAAAAAATTTATGGGGAGAAAAGAATTAATTTTAATATGAGTTCTGACGAAGAATTGAAAAAGATAAGTTATATTAACTGGAATGAAATAAAACCTCGGTGGAAAATACTTTGCAAAGATTGTTTAGAATATGGAAATAAAAAAATAAAAACAAAATCTTTTTCTGACGGCAATCACAATATAACAATAAAAGCAGAAGATTATTCCAATCAAATCTCTGAAGAAAATATTTTATTTTCAGTTGATTCCACATTGCCTAAAATTTTGAAAACCGAACCGCAGAGAAATCAGGTAACAAACGGCAGTAATTTTTATTTGGAATATACTGAAGATAATCTGAAAGAAATTTCTCTAAATTGGAATCCGACGCAAAAATTAAATTGCAATGAGTCGGGAAAAAACAAAGAATGCAAATTTGATGTAAATTTAACTGCTTATGATGGAGAATATATTAATTTTTATTTTAATGTTTCAGATTATATCAGAAGTGTTTTGTCGAGGGAAACAAGAGTTTTTGTGGATACGACTTCTCCGAAACTTAATATTAGTTTTCCTGAAAATGCAAGTTACGGAAGAAAAGTTCCATTTAACATCAGCGTCAGCGAAGATGTTTTGCTTGAATATTATGACAATTCTGTTCAAAATCCGAGATGGAAACGGCTTTGCAGCAATTGTGAGGAATATGGAAACAGCAAAATTAGAATATTATCTTTTTCAAGAGGCAATCATGATTTAATAATCCGTGCTGTTGATGAGGCTGGGAACAGTGATGTGGAAAAAATAAAGTTTAGTGTGAGTTATTGAGAAAATTGCTCGCTTCGCTCTACTCCCAACTTCGCACGAGATATTGATAATTAAAATTACTCTCTACCACGAAGTCGCTCGATTTTACATAATTAGTAGTTGGAGAAACTAATTATTATTAAAAATTATTTAGTCTCGTTAAATTTTTTCACTACTTAAATTTTAATCAATCGTGAGCCTAGCGAACCAATTTTTTAAAATCAAAAATCTTTGATTTATCTTCATCACAAATAATTTTAAATTATTTAATTTCAGTAAGTTTTTATTCTGCAGAAATGTTTAAAAACTATAATTGACACGTATAAACTAATATGGACATGTATAATATTAAATGGACACGATTGCAAACCGAAATTTTCAGATTTTTCTGCATCAAAGCCGGGCAAATTCTGAATCTTCGAGGAGTAGCAGGGCATTTAAAAAAATCTCCTACGGCAGTTTCAAAAGCCATTTTAAATTTGGAAAAAGACGGACTTCTAAATTTGAAAAGAGAAAAGAAAATGAATCTTGTTTCAATTGAGTTTAACAGAGACAATAAAAATGCAATCGACTTAAAAAGAGTTGAAAATTTAAAATTAATTTATGAATCTGGACTTGCAGAATTTTTAGAGGAAAATTTTCCCGGAAGCACAATTATTCTTTTTGGGAGTTATTCGCGGGGAGATGATGTTTTTATAAATACCGACGAGGGGCACAAATCTGATATTGATATAGCAATTATAGGAGCAAAAGAAAAAAAAATTAAATTGATTAATTTTAATCAATTATTGGAAAGAACAATAATTTTGAATTTTTATCCGTCATTAAAAGAAATTCACAAAAATCTAAAAGAAAATATATTAAATGGAATTTTAATCTCCGGAAGCGTTGAATTATGAAACTTCCAAACGAATTTAAATATTATATTGAAAAGAAAATAGCAAGGAAAGTATTTCCGAATAAACCGAGAGCGGAATTTTTAATTCATGAAGCAGAAGAGTCGTTTGAAGGATTGAATGAAAGAATTAAAATCATCGGGATAAATGAAAAAAATGCCAACTCAATAATCAAAGATTGCTATGATATTATTATGGAAAAAATAAGAGCAAAATTATTTTTAGATGGTTATTCAGCGTCGGGAAATTTCGCTCATGAATCTGAAATTGCGTATCTTAAAAATCTGGGTTTTCCTGAAAATGAAATTTCTTTTTTAAATGAATTAAGATATTTCAGAAATTCAATAACTTATTATGGAAAAATTCTTGATAAAGAATATGCAGAAAAAGTTTATAATTTTCTTAATAAATTTCTAAAAAAATTTGTTGTATAAATATCAATAAAAAATAAAATTTTGTCAAAATAATACCTGCTCACAAGTTCGCAGATGATTTGGGAATTAAACTAGTGGAAGAAACTAAATTTATTATAAACCTTATTTATCAATGAGAATTCACATTATTTATATATTATTCATCGTGATTAAAATCCACTATTCATCTCTTCATCACAAATAATTTTATAAATGAATTTTAGATGTAATTTTTATGGCAATTGCAACTCGTATTGGAATTTCAGAGGCAGAGACTGAATTTGATTTAACAGAAGAAAAATTCAGAAAAGTTTTGGTTTTAGAAGATGTAGGATACTGGAAAGATAAAATTTTAAGAGATCTCCGCAAGTTTGGCATTGAAACTGTGCGTGTGACAAACACCGAAGACGCGAGAAAAAAATTTCAGAAAGAAAATGATTTTTATGCTGTAATAACAGATAAATCTGTTCGCAAATATGAATCAGGACCTGTTCGTGAATGTGAGGGATTGGAATATGTAATTAAATTAAGAGAAAAATATAGTGATTTGAAAATTGCGTTGTGGACTGCTGACAATTCTGTAAAAGATTATGTTGATTTTTTAAGAAAGAAAGATATATTTTATCTGCCAAAAAATTATAAAGAAAAAGAATTGAGGGATTTTTTGGAAGTTTGAATGCTGTAAATTAATTGTTAAAAAATTGTTCGCAACAAGTTGCTCAAATGATTAACTCCGAAATCGCATAAATGCAGATTTCTGCGTCGGGAAATTAAGTAAGCCGATAAAAAATTTCATCGTTTGGAAATTGTTAATGTAGTAAGATATTTTCTCGCATTACTACTATTTCAATTAATCTGCGAGCGATAGCGAGCAGGTAAATTAATTATGTTTCAGTTATTATCTTAAAATCTTATTATTTTTTACTTGTTTTTAGTAATAATAATTTCAACATAACTTTTATAAAGCATATTTTATGATATATATTATGAACAAGAGGTTTTTATTATTGATTGTTTTTATTTTGTCATTAAGTTTTGTCGTCGCTGCCTCTGATGTTGCCTATGTTCTAAAAAATCCGGAAAAACCTGATTATGTGATTTTAAATGTTTTCAATGAAATGAATTTAAGTGTTGATTTAATAGACAGCAAAAATATTCCAGGTTTTGATTTTTCAAAATATGAGTTTATTTTCGTCGGAGATGACAGAATCAAGAATTCAAAATATATTCCTGAATTTCCAATAGTAATTGCAAACGGATATTATGGAAAAGATTTTGGAATTTCAAAGAAAAACAGCATAAAGAAAATTGCGGCTAATTCTCCTTTGGAAATAATAAGGGAAGAAAATTTAGTGCAAGTTTATGACAGCTCGAGATTCAAATCAAGAAGAGTTAATCTTGCGTATTATTATATTTCTGAAAAATACCAAGACAATTTAGTTTCTGTGGCAACTGTCGAACTTGGTTCAGATTCAGAAACAGGAAATGTAATTGCTTACTCATCTGGAGAAACAAAAAAATGTTTTTTTGGAATTACAGAAACAAAATACTGGACAAATGATGCTAAAGAATTATTCAAAGATTGCGTGGGATTTGTTTTTGAGGGCGAACCACCCTCCCCTGTTTGCGGAAACACAATTTTAGAATTGGGAGAAGAATGCGACGACGGAAATTTAATCAATGGTGATGGATGCAATAATTTATGCAGGATTGAGCAAAATCAGTCTCAACAAAATGAAACTCTTGTCCATAATATCGGAATTGATGCATCATATTCTAATTCAGTCAACGGAATAAGGATTAAAAATTTTGAAACCGGCGAATATGTGCTTGGTGAAAACGCAGAATTAATGTGCTGGAAAAAATATATTATTGATTTCAGGACAAGAAATTTAGGAAATTTTACTGAAGATGTTTCTTTCCTCGGAATTTTTGGAGAGTTTAATTGGACAGCAACTAAAAATAATTTAACAGCTGGAGGAACAACAACCACAGGAAGCAAAACAATTAATATGACTTTCAGCGAGGGAAATTATTCAGTAAATGTTTTCGCGAATATAGAAAATGATTCTGACAATTCAGATAATCAAAAAACAAGAAATGTTCGAATTGTTTGCGGAGAGCAAAATCAGAGCCAAAATCAAACACAAAATAATCAAACAGGAATTCACAACGTTGGAATTGATGCAAATTATTCAAACAGCGTTAATGGAATAAGAATTAAAGATTTGGAAGCAGACACATATTTATCAGATGAACTTTCTGAATTAATGTGCTGGAAAAAATATACTATAAGTTATAAAACAATTAATTATGGAAATTTTTCTGAGAATATAACTTTCACAGGAATGATTGCAAATTATAGTTGGACAACACTAAAAGATAATTTAGAATCTGGAGATTATACTCTTGCAGGCTCAAAAACAATTAATATGACTTTTATTCCAGGAATTTATAATTTGAATATTTCTGCGAATATTTTAGAAGATATTAATCTTTTAGATAATTTTGTATCAAGGGATGTGAAAGTTATTTGTTGATTTAGTAAGGTGACAGGAAGTATTGAGAATTTTATAAATTAAAAATTTGCTCGCTTCGCGAGAGATTGATTAGGGAATATAATTAGTGCGAGAAAATTTATTTATCATTGTTAATTAAACTAACTTATAAAAAATAGCAGTTTTTCTATTACCTATATTTACAATTGAGCAACGAGCGACTTCGTGGTAGAGAGTATTTAATTAATTTATCAATAACTCGTGCGAAGTCGCGAGACAGAAGTTGCGAACAAAATTTTGTCTTTTAAAATTTTATTCATCAATTTAAAGTAATTACAAAAACTATGTTCTCCGACGGCAAAATGCTTTTAAAGAATGTAACTTCTTAATAATTATGACAAGAGGAAAAAAGAGCACGAGCTTTTTTATATTAGTTTTACTTTTTTTAATTGGAAATTCGCTTGCAGTAAATGCAATAACCGGAAGCATGGGAAACGCGAAGATGATTCTTTACCCGGAAGTTAATGGATGGTTTCCAACAACAATAGAAAAAACAATTCTTGTAAGAAATATCAATAATGTTTCTATAAATATTTCATTAAAAGCAGACAGTGATGGAGAAAAATTTTTGGAAATAGTTGACAGGGAATTCACACTTCAGCCGAACGGAGAAAAGAAAGCAGAATTTTTAATCAAAGTAAAAAATGAAGGAAAATACGAAGGAAAAATAAATGTGTTCTTTACTCCTGCTGAAGGCAAAGAGCCGGGAGTTGTTTTGTCTTCAAGCATCGTTGTAATCGCAAAGAAGAATCAAGAAGATAAAAATGAAACCAGAAATGTGAATTCAACAAGTGATAATATTTTAAATGTGGAAAAAGGCAAAACAAATAAAGGAGTAATTTTTCTTATTATAAGCACATTTGTTTTATTAGCAGTGCTTGTTTTTTTATTGAGCATGACAAAAAAAAGGGGGAGAAGTAAAAAATGAATAAGAAAATTTTGAGCTTGGTTTTTGTATTAATATTAATTTCTCCGTTAATCAGTGCGACAGACATTGCGTATATAACAAAAACTCCGAGAGATATTGATGCAACTATTATGAATATTCTTAATGAATTAAATTATTCTGTAAGATTCATCAACGACGCAAATGTGAGCAGAACAAATTTCAATTTATATAAAACAATTATTGTTCCGAATGTAAAATTTGATTCTTATAATTATATTCCAGTAAATAATGTAAATACTATTTTCTTAAATACATATCATTTGAAAGACTGGCACTGGATTCAGGATGGGGCTTCGCAAATCGCAAGCAATCAACCATTAAGAGTTAATGTCGTTAACAGCAGCACGAGAATAACAAAAAATCTTCCTAGAAATTTTCAGGTTTATACTCAAGCAAAATATAACGGCGCAAGCATACCAATGTATTTCTTGTCAAGATATAAAATTGCTACAAAAATTAATAAAATAGTTTCTATAGAATCAAATCCTCTTGACTCTGTGATTGCAATGACAAAACCTGGAACCCCATTAAGGGATGGTTATACTTCAAATGCCCGAAGTGTTTTTTTCGGAATAACTGAAACAGAATACTGGACAGAGAATACTAAAAAATTATTCAAGAATTCCTTGTTATGGGTTGTCGAGGGAGAAGATGTAAACAAAGCCCCTGTTCTCAATTCACCGATTCCAGATATTGAATGGATTTCTGGAGGATTCGCGCAGATAGATTTAAATAATTATTTTTCAGACCCAAATGGCGACAGATTAATTTATGGAATTAATGCTACTTCAAATGACAGAAACATAACTATTGCACTGAATAGTTCAATTGCAACATTCACTTCTGCTGTCGGATGGGGAGGAGAGGACTGGGTTATATTTTATGCCAGCGACGGACAATTCAAAACAATAAGCAATAATGTCACATTAAGAGTTGACGCAGGAATTTACAAATCAGATGTTAGATTATTAAATCCAATTAATAATTCGGTGTTTAATAATAGGGAAGTTCGATTTGAATTTACAGCAAGAAATAATTTTGCCGAGAATTTAACCTGCAATCTTTACTTGAATGATATTGCAAAAGAAACAACAATAATTCAAAATAATGGAGTTGGAAATTTCTCGCTTAATTCTTTCAGCGACGGGCTTTATTTCTGGAATGTGAAATGCTACAACGGATTTAGCTATTCTTTTGCGCCACAAAATTATTATTTCCAGATAAGCGCTCCTGATGCTCCAAGATTTAATATGATTGGAAATAAAGTTGTTAATGAAAATAGCCTGCTTCAATTCAATGTTTATGCAACAGATTCCGACAGAGACAGCATGATTTTGAAAGTTTCTGGATTGCCAAGCAGAGCAGAATTTAATGATTTGGGAAACGGAACAGGAAAATTTTCATGGACACCAACATTCAACCAGTCTGGAATTTATAATTTAATATTCAGCGTAGAAGATTCAACCGGATTAAATTATTCTGAAAATGTAAAAATAACAGTCAATAATGTAAAAGAACCTCCGAAATTTTCTGATGTTAAATTATGCGAAAACATAACTCCGGAATTGGACTTAAAAATAAAAGAGCCGGATGAAGGAGATGATTTCACAATTGGAGAAAAAATAAATACTGAAATAAAAATAAAAAATAATGCTAAAGAAGATATGAAAGTTAAATGGAAGATTTATTTGTATGATTTGGATGAAGATGAAGAAATAGAAAATTCAAAAGGAAGTGTTAAAGTTAAGGAGAGAAAATCAGAAACAATTGAAACTGAATTGCAAGTTCCCGACGATGCGTCAAGCAATGAATATGCGGTTCTTGTTGTTGCAGAAGCTGATGAAGAATTAGAGTATTGCAATTACAAATATATTAATATTAATATTGAAAGAAATGAGCACGAAGTTATCATAGATAAAATGAGTATTTCTCCACAAAGTGTTGAGCAAGGAGGATTATTTGAATTAATTCTTGATTTGCTGAATATCGGAGAGGAAGATGAAGATGTTTATGTTGAAATTAAAAACTCGCAGCTCGGAATTTCTGAAAAATCAGGAGAGTTTGAAATTGAAAATTTCGAGGACAACAACGACGAGACAAAAAAATTCTCTCTTTCAGTCCCTTCAAACGCAGTTCCAGGAATTTATGAAATAGAAGCAGCGGTTTTTTACGACGATGGAAATGAAAAATTTATAAAAACAGAAACAATCGGTGTTTCTAAAAAAGAAGAGAAAATTATTCAGCCGAAAAGCGGAGATTTGATAAAATTAAATCCTGCAATTCCGAAAGAAGTTATTAATTTAAAACCTTCTGCTAAAAGCGGAGCAATTGTTTTACAGGAAGATAAAACTTTTAAAGATAACAATATAAAATTAACAACTAGTGTAAAAAAAACCGAAAGAAAAACTTTTGCAGAGGGTGATGTAGAGTTGCGCGTGGATATTTCTGAGGGAGAATCTGAAAATTTCAAACTGAATATTTCAGAGAAGAAAATAAAAAAAGGATTTTGGAGCAATTTCTTGGATCATCCCCTAACACTTAGAGAATATCTGACAAGCATTAATATATTTTTGATTGCAGGAATATTTTTAATTCTGATTACACTTATTGTTATTTTAAGAAGAAAATAATTCACTGAAATAAAATAGTGAAAAATTCACAGAAATATTTATATAGCTTTATTGGCGCAAATTTGCGTGGATAATAAAAATAGGAAATTTTTTGCCTCATTCAAATCAGGAAAATTTGAAGATAACAAAAAAATATTGGTTTTGTCGACGAGCATATTCTTTTTAATATTTCTTATTTCGTTTGCAAGTTCAGAGGCGCTTAGTTGTCCTGCAGGAACAATAAAAATTACAGATGTAACCAACATTAAAATAACTGACAGCTACATGGCTTGTTTATTGAGTGCTACTCCATTTAACCAAGACAGATGCAGATTAAACGGATGGGATTTTTTGAATCAGGGAAGAGGCTACAAATTTTTTGAAAAAAATTTTAATATTCCTTTAGCACCAAATTCAAAAGTATATTTGTTAGATGTAAATAATAATCAAAATGGATTATTTGCCGTCGATGACAGAATAAAAATAACAACTTCTTCGGGCGTGTTCGACGGATACAGAAATTATTATTCAGTATTCAGATCAGAAAAAATTGATATAACAAATATTTTTCCAGTTAATGGCGGAAGTGTAAATGTAAAATTAATTGATGTTTACGACGATATGGTTGGAAATTCTCAATTATATTTTCAGATTGTAAGTGAAAAATGCGTGAGAATAATTTGTTCGAGAAATTCTGACTGCGGAGTTGACGGATTTATTGGAGAGCCATCTTGCAATGGAAATGGGGATGTTGTGCAAGATTTCAAAGCATTCACATGCAATGTTCCTGGAACTCCAAATAGTTATTGTTCAAATTCAATCAGGCAAATTGTAAAAGAAGATTGCAGATATGGATGTTCTAATGGAAGATGCCTTCCTGCTCCAATTATAATTTGTTCGAGAAATTTAGATTGCAACGACGGAAATGTAAGAACATATGATCAGTGTGTAAATCCCGGAACAACCGGAAGTTATTGCACAAATAATGAAATGAATTGCTTAAATGATTTGGATTGTGGTATAACTGGATATTTGGGGAACAATTACTGCTGGAATAATGATGTTTTCAAAACATTTCAAGAAGCGGTTTGTAAAAATCCGGCAACATTGCAAAGTTATTGCATGGTTAATCAAATGCCTACATTAACGCAGGATTGCGACGACGGAAATAGTCAAACTGAAGATTTGTGTATACAATTAAGCAATGATGCTTTTTGCCAGCACAGACCAATAATTCCTCCGACTATAATTTGTTCGAGAAATTCTGACTGCGGAGTTGACGGATTTATTGGAGAGCCATCTTGCAATGGAAATGGGGATGTTGTGCAAGATTTCAAAGCATTCACATGCAATGTTCCTGGAACTCCAAATAGTTATTGTTCAAATTCAATCAGGCAAATTGTAAAAGAAGATTGCAGATATGGATGTTCTAATGGAAGATGCCTTCCTGCTCCAACTATAACTTGTTCGAGAAATTTAGATTGTGGAATTAATGGATTTTCGGGAAATTTATTTTGTCGATCTAACGATGTATTTGGAAGTTATGTTTCTTACAGATGCAATTATCCTGGAACAAGTAGAAGTTACTGCGTTTCTTCTGCAAGGAATAAATTAAGCGATGATTGCAATGATTACAAATGTGGTACTCGGGATTCCTGCGTTCAGCCGATTTCAGGAGATGCTTATTGTGAAAATACTCCAACAACAAGCAATAGTAATGGTTGCTCAGTATCTTCAACAAGAAATTTTTTAAGATAAAATTAACTAACAACTATAAAGTAATAACAAACGAAATATTTAAATAAGTTATATTTCTATAATAATCATGGAATTTGATAAACATTTTGGAGAAAGAAAAAAAGAAGAACCACTAACTACTATCTTAGTTGGAAAATTCGACGCAAGAAAAGAAATTGATAGAATAATCAGAGAATTAAGAATGACTATGATTTACTCTTTACAAAGTAATTTGATAAGAAAACCTGAAAAAGAAGCAAGAATTGCCAAGGAAGAATATAATAGAGATTTAGCTCAAATTCATTTAGCAGAACAAAAATATTTAGAAAGATTAGAACAAGCAAAAAAATCAGGTGCAATAGACAATGAAGATTATTTTAGAGCAAGATTTGATATTTTAGGAGGATTCAGTCCTTTTGAAAGAATGAGAACTGAAGCAAGAGAAACTTACAGAGATGTTGTTAAATTTGATTAATTTTAATTTTACAAATTATTGAAATTCAAGAAATTCTTTAAGATAAAAGATTTGCTCACTTTCGTTCGAGATTGATATGGAAACAGAAGTAGTACAAGAAAATTCTTTTATCACTTACTTATTTTTTCCGACGAGAAATCTGCCGAAGGCGATTTCGAAGTCAAGAAAATTTTGAGCAACTTGTTGCGAACAAATATTCTACAATCACATAATATTTATATATTAGTTATTCTTTTATAATATATGCAAAATTTAGGCAAAATTATTTTAACGACTGGATTTTTATTTGCAACATCGGGTTGTATTCCTCCTGGAGGACCGCGATATCCCCCAAAATATAATTCCATGCGTAATTCCACTTACAATAGAGATTACTTGAATTCAAGAAATGATTTTTTCAACAGGGCTGGACCTCAAATTTATTCGCCA
>CAYITA010000014.1:7206-12874 GCA_964366165.1 Candidatus Woesearchaeota archaeon | reverse complement strand
TCCGATCTATGGCGGTGTTGCTGTTATTGGAATCGGAGAATCTGATTCCCAATCAGATAAGGTTAACGAAGCTGTCAGACAAGCTCTTACACATCCTCTACTTGACGTGGATTATAAGGGTGCTACTGGTGCTTTGATACATGTAACTTGCGGACCTGATTTGAAATTAGAAGAGTTTGATACTATTGGTAGAACTGTTTCAGAAAATTTAAGTGCAGATGCCCAAGTAATTATTGGTGCAAGAATCAGCAAGGATTTTGCCGGAAAAGTAAGAGTTATTACTATTATGACTGGCGTTAAAAGTCCTTATGTTTTGGGAAAGAGTGTTGAAGAAGAATACACTAAGCACTCTTCAAGACAAATGTCTGATTTAGGCATTGAAGTTTGGAACTAAAAAGAACCTGTTGGTTCTTTTTCAATCTCCTCGAAATACTGAACGGCAATTTCTAATTGCCTCCGGTGAAATTGCGAGAGAGAAATTTTATATTAAATTCCTCGGAAGAAATTCCGAGGGTTTTCTTTTTATAATTAGCGCGCAAGCGCGAGATTGATTAAGAAATAAGTAATGTGGGAAAATAATATTGATTATAGTATATTAAATTTTATTAATTATTATCATTGAGGATTTACGATTACTTCAATTAAATTAATCGAGCAATGAATTGCGAGCTATTTCTTTTTGTTTTAATTTCAAACTTCCTGCTTCTCGAGGGGTTTCATTCTTTTTTCACCCCATTTGTTAAAATAAAGAATTCTGTCTAATTCTATTTTTGTTTTTGGCGAGGATTTTTTAAATTCGTATCCAATTGGAAATACTGCTTCAATTTCTGCGTCTTTAGGAATTGACAATTCTTTTTTAATTTCTTCGTCGACAAAATGCCCAACCCATGTTGTTGCTAATCCCAACTCTTCTATTTTTAAGAGAAAGTTTTCAATTGCTGCACCTGCCTGCTGCCTAAAATAATTTTTCCCTCTTTCGCCGAATTTATTTATTGTTATTGACGGGATTGAACATGCGACGACAATATATTGAACCTGAGAAATCCAATCCTGCTGGCAATACTCTGCTATTTTTTTTATGATTTTTGATTTATCTACGAAAATAAATTTTAATGTGTAATTATTTCCTGCCATCGGCGCGTATCTCGCGCTGTTTATTGCTTCAAGAATATCTCTCCAGTCAGGTTTTTTGCTGCTGAATTTTTTAACACTGCGTCTCGATTGAATTGCCTGGTCTAATTCCATTTATTATTAAGGAAATTAGGATATAAAAAACTTACTAGACTGTTGCTAAGTGTACGCGCAGGAGACATATGTCCTACCTTTTTTATATGTAAAATTTCTTGCTCCGCAAATATTTATTGCTCGAGCCAAGTTCACGCTAAGGCTCTCGCTAAGAAAAAATAATTAATGATTGAAATAATTTTTATCGGCTTACTTAAATTCTCGACGGAGAAATCTGCCGAAGACTTCAATCTCCAATGGAATTGAAGTATTAGAAATTTTAATTTCTAAGGCTATTTTGAAGTATAATTAATTTTCGAACGAAGTGAGAACTAATTTTCGGTTTTGCATAGGACATATGTCCGTTGCTTATACACTAAGCTGCATAAACATTAGGTCTTTTATAAGATATGATATATTGTTTGCAGATGTCACATAATTTCGAGCAGAAATCAATTAAATTTTTTCTTCTTTCTTGACTTAAATTTTCTGGAGTATAAAGTTCCTGCAATGCTAACCTTGCCTGAACAGCTAGTCTTCCGAAAACCTCTTCTTCTTTTGTATCTTTTCTCAACGGAATTATAGAATTATTTTCTTTTATTGTTTTTCCAGTTATTGCTTCATATAGAATATCTAGAGAATTATCTAAACGACTTCTTAATGTCTCTTCAGGAATTTTTTCAATTCTCCTGGCTAAATTTCTTAAAGGAATATTATTAAAATTTTCTCCTCTCTGAAGTTTATCTAATTCTCTAATTGAATAAAGAGCCATATTAAAAAGATCAAAGTGTTGCATTTAATAATTAATTATTCTTGTTTTATAAGCATTATTGTTTTAGAAGCAAGATTTAAATACGAAAAAAATCTGTTTTGGTTAAGTCTCGGTAGCTCAGTCGGTAGTTTGCTTAAGATAATCTTTACTAAATTGTCTTGGTGAGCCGAAAGCACATGGCTGTTACAGTCATGCTTACGGGAGTAGGCTTCAGAAACCATGGAGTCGGAGGTTCGAGTCCTCCCCGAGACGTTTAATTAAAAAAGAGATGGAAAAAAGAAAATATAAAGATAGAAGAAAATATCTTATTGATGCTGTTGCAAAAAGAAGAAAAAAATTCGTCTAAATGCAATTGCTCTTGCTGGCGGAAAATGTGTAAGATGCGGTTATAATAAATATCCAGAAGTTTTGGAATTTCATCATATTAATCCCTCAAAAAAAGATTTTAGTTTATCACGTAAAGGGCATTGCAGAAGTTGGAAAAGAGTAAGCAAAGAAATAAAAAAATGTGAATTACTTTGTGCAAATTGTCATCGAGAAGTTCATGTTGAATTAAAAAATAAAAATTATTTATCTAAGGTAAAATTTTTATTCTTGAAGCATGTTTTGAGCCAACACACTGCTCTGGATTTCTATAAAAATTTGTTTCGTAGCGGATGGTATATAAATCAGAAGCTGGAAAAGATATTTTTGTTCCGCTGGTAATTAATAAATCCAATCCTTCTTTAGTTGCATAATTTAAACCATCTAAAACATTTATTCCGTAAATTTTTCCTTCAGGAGTTTTTAATTTTATTACATAAAATTTTTCCCCTAAACTCATTGTTGGATTTGTCTTTGCAAAGACACCATCATATCCTGGATTTGATTTAATTTCTTGACTCCTCTCTTCAGCAATAACTATTCCTTCAATAGATTTTCCTAACTCTTTTTTAATTTCTATTTCTATTATTTTCTCTCTTTTTTTAAAATTTGAGTAACCACATGCATAAGGAATTATAAGAAGAGATAATCCTGCAATTATTTTTCTTATTTTCATGAATTTTGATATTTGAATTTATTTATAAGAATTTGTATAATCTAAAATAGATATTTTTCTATATTCTACTTTCTCTTCTTTTCTTTCTTCAATCCCAAATCAAGAATTGGTTCTGGATGATGTTTTTCAAGATAAGCATATACATTCGCTGTTTTTGTTCCTTTTATCAACGAAATAATTCCTTCCTGCGTGGCGTGCATGCATTCGGGTTCGCAGATAATTCCGACTTCATTGTCTTTTAATTCAAAATGACTTTTTGTCAGTTCACATAAAGTTCTCAAAGTTTTTCCTTTTGTTCCGATTATTCTAGCCCTTATGATTTTCAAATCTTTGCGGCGAGTGTAATTTTTTATGGGAATTATTTCTAACATGTAATCTTCTTCTTTAATCAGCATTGCGATTGAAAAAGGAAATCCAAATTCCAGGGCGTCAATTACTTTTTCTGCAATGAATTCATTTTCCGGAGAGCCGTTTATTGTGACTTCTTTTCCTCGGTTTGTTATTTTTATATCTAATTTTTCTTCCAATCTTTTTTTATTTTTTAAAATTCTTGGAAGTTTTTCAACAATTAAAATTTTCATGTTAATTAAAAGAATTAATAGGTTTTAAGTTTTTGGATGAAAGAAAGAAAAATTACCTGCTCATAAACTCGCAGATTAATAAAATAAGTAGTGTGGGAAAATTTCAGTTAACTGATTTTATTGATAATTTTTTCTATTACTTAATTAATATTAATTTGAGCGAAGCCGAGCAATTTCACGAGCCACTATGTAATCCAATGTCGAGGGAAATTGTGAGCAAAGCAATTTTTAATTGATATTTTAGAACTCTGACGATTCTGTTTTCAAATAACCATTTTTTTTCAGCCAGTCAATTTGATTTGGCTTGTATTTTAATATGACATCGCCTTTGTTTTTGTCGAGTTCCCATAATTCGATTATTACGACGTCGCCAGGACGCAACCAAAGAGCACGCTTTAATCTTCCTGGAACTCTGCAGTTTCTTTCTTTTCCGTCGAGTCCAGCAACTTTCATTTTATTTCCGCCATGCCTTTCTTCTATAATTCCAATTAATTGGTTTGTTCCTTTTGGAAGTGGAACTCTTTGAATTTTCTGCGATTCTGAATTTTGCTTGTCTTTTTTGTAATAACTCATTTTAATAAATAGAAAATTGATTTTATAAATCTGATTATTATTTTACAAATGTGTAGTTTAGGAAATTTATTACAATTTATTTATTTATAATATGGTTCGTTTCGCTCACGATTAATAATTCAAAATTGACTGGCGTCGAGTTTTTTATTTAACTAAATATTAAGCGAAGAAATCTGACAGCTTCGATTTATGAGCAAATATATTGAGAAATTTATTGTGAACTAATTTTTCTGTTTTATTTTTCTCTATTTTTACAACAGCACCAAAGCAAAAGGAATCCCCGAAATTTTTTTTATTCCTTGCTTTGAGATGATTCCTGATTTTAATGCGATTTTAATTGAATTTTCTCCGACGATGTTGAATGTTGAGTCTTCTTTTGATTGATTTGAAATTATTTCCCATAATTTTTCTTCATTGACTTTGTCGCCCTTGTAAAAAGATTCCTTGACATCCAACTGGAAATTTCCGCTTTCGAAATATTTTCCAATTACTTCAGAGTCGCAAATAGCAATTACGTTTCTGTAAGATTTATGAATTTTAATATAATACATAAAGAGAAATAAATTTAGGATTATAAAAGGATTTCTATTTTAATGGGGGAAATTGCACTTTGTGAGATTAATATTAATTTAAGTAATCTAAATTCTCGTCGATAAGTTAATAATAAAATTTATCTTTTCAATTACTTTGGTTTTTATCTCGAGCAATGAAATTGTGAGCAAATTTAATTTAAATTAAAATATTAATGATAGATTTTCCATTACATTTTAAAGATACATAAAAATAAAAAAGAATTAGTTACAAATCTATTTATCTTTGAATTCCGCCCATTCGGCACACAGTTATTCCGCAATGAGGACATTTGCCTTTTGCGATTTTTGTGCCTTTTGATGTTTTACTTTCTTTAGGGTCCTTTATGTCAACTTTTTTCTTGCACTTTACACAATATCCTTGAGTAGCCATCTTTTTTATTTTGTTAAATCACTTTTCTCCAAATTTAATTAAGATTCGGATGAATCTATTATTTTTTATAAGAAATGCGGGTTTTTAAAGATTGATGTTGAGGAAAATTAATTTTTATATCTTCCCTCTCACCGAATGCTTTGCTCCGCAGGCTAAACAGTGCATAAATGTTAATCTGTCGTCTTTTTTTATTTCAGTGTCGGGTTTTCCGCATTCTTTGCAAATAACAAATTCCTTGACATATTGCTCGATTTTTTCGTTTATTTTTGACGACGGTATTTTATTATTCAACACCAATCTTTCTCCTTCTATTTGTCCTGAAGTTGCGAGTTCTTTAAGAAGAAATTTTTGAAAATGCTCAACAGGACGCCTTAAATGCGACGCGATTTGAAAAAAATTTGTAAGAATTGTTTTTTTACCTTCGAAAAGCCCCTCAATTTTTGGAATTTCAAATCTTTGTCCGGTTCCAATTACTTGTTTTACTTTTTCATATGCAGAGTTTAATAATTTCTCGTA
>CAYITA010000014.1:0-7106 GCA_964366165.1 Candidatus Woesearchaeota archaeon | reverse complement strand
ATAAACTTCTTTTTACTTTATTTTTTATGGTAAGTATAAAAAATTTAATTTTTGGAGTTGCTATTTTTTTATTGACATTGTTTGTTGGGATTTACGGAATAAATACTTTTTACAGCAAGGGGCCAGATTATAAGGATTTTTGCCCGATGTATTTGGGAAATCAAACTTCTTGTGCTGAATCTGGAGGAAATTGGATTCCTGGAAGCACAGATGTTGTCAGCGGAAAACCAATTCCTGTAGGAGGTTATTGTGATTATGATTATACTTCGTGCCAGAAAAAATTTGATTCTGCCGACGAAAAATACTGGAAAACAACTTTCTTAATTGCTCTTCCTTTAGGAATTTTAGTTATAGGAATTGGGGCTTTATTATTTGGATTGGAATTTGTCGGCGCTGGTTTAATGGCTGGAGGATTAGGAATTATGATTTACGGCGTCGGAGGATTCTGGAGATTCGCGCAGGATTGGTTGAAATTTTCCTTGTCTTTAATTGGATTGATAATTCTTATTTGGCTGGGATATTGGCTGAATAAAAAAGTGAGAAGGTGAATAAAATTCTTGCTTCGCAAATTAATTTAACTTCAAAATCGCCTTTCGGCAGATTTCTCCGTAGACAATTGAAATAATGCGATAAAAATTTTAATAATTTAGAATAGAATTTAATTAATCGTCGATGTTTTACATATACTATTTTTTATTAATTCGAGAACTTGTTCGAGCAATTCATCCAAGCCACCTTACCACTCCTGGGCGAGGTTCAAATATAATTCCTTCTTCAAGCATTTTTTTTATTTCCTGATTTATTATTTCTGAAGAAACATTTCTTAATTCCAAAATTAATCTGTCCATTTCAAGCCCGCCTTTTTCTTCGGAGCTTTTTATTTTTTCAAGAATTTGGTCTTTAATTGCAATTATTTGCTTTTTGTCTTCTATTCTTGGAGAGTTTTCTGAACGAATTTTTTCAAATTCCAGTTTCCTTATAAGAAGATATCTTGTGTCCTGCTCTTTCATTATTTCCGGCAGAATATAAGTTTCATTGTTGAAATTTCTCAAATTGCCGATTACAATTATTGTCTGCCCCTGCCTAACTCCCATAAATTTATTGACGTCATCTCCAAAAACTCTTAATTTAATTTGTCCGGAGCCGTCGTCAAGAGTAAAAAATAAATATTTTTTTTCTCCTTCTGATTCATATCTGTCGACGATGTTTCCGATTATATTTACTCTGATTATTTTTTTGTCTCCTAATTCAACAAACGAGAATCTATCTGTTTCAGAATCAAATATTGGTTTTCCAATAAGCAAATCTCCAATTTTTAATTTGTATGCAATGTTTCTTTTAAATTGTTGTTCTTCACCCGGCATTTTTATTTTGGAATTTTTTGTTTTCCCGCCAACCCGCCCGAAGGGAAAGGGAAAAGTAATTGAAAATTTTTCTTTCTCGACGAAATTAATTAAGAGCAAAAAATTCCTCGATTTTTTATTTTATTCATCTTGAAAAGTTGAATGGTTTATAAAAATTGTTGTGATAAAATAATTTGCTCGCTCCAAAGTCGCGAGATATTGATAAATTAAGTAATATAAAAAACATCAATGATAATGTAATTTAATTAGGATTACATTTACTAATTTTTATTAATTTAACGAAGTTCAAATGTAAATTTATAGTTTGATTCTCTTCACATCTTCTGAACATATCCTCGTCGTGGTTTGAATATTATACTGTTTTTTTCCAATTCAATAAGCGCATCATTGATTTCATCTAAAGTCAATCTTCCTTGAAGTTCTGTTTCAATCTCTTCAATTGGGATTAATTTTCCAAGTTTTCCTTCTAATTCAGTTATTACATCCCTTACTAAAAATACTTTGTTTCTTTTTGCAGAAGTTATTCCTGTTGAGATTTTGTCGATGTCAAACATTTTTGTTTCGTAATCATAACCGACTTGCATAAGATAATATTTCATAAGTTCTATTGCTATTTTTGCATCTTCTTTTGTGACTGTTTCGCTGAGTTTTATTTTTGCAGAGGCTTCTGACAATCTAATTAAGGCGGTTAATTGTCTTGCAGAGATTGGAATCGGGCGCATTGCGCTTTCAGAAGATACCGGCGAATTTCTCAAATCAATATAAAATTTTTTCAATTCTGCTACTGCTTCATCGGAAAGTTTGGGTTTTACTTTTTGTTTGGCATAAGCAATATATTTTCTGAATAAATCTCTTGGTATTAACATATCTTCTCCTTCTTTTTGGTGTTCGTGCAAAACATGCGTTGCTATTTTTTCATCTTTGACTTTGTCAGGCAAATCCCTTAATGTAAAAATTACATCGAATCTATTAATCAGCGTCGGAGGAATATCAATCTGCTGGGCAATGCTTTGGTATGGGTCAAATCTTCCGAATTTTGGATTTGCTGCTGCGAGAACAGATGTTTCTGCGCGGAGTGTTGCCTGCACATTCGCTTTTGAAATTGTAACTGTCTGCTGTTCCATTGCTTCGTGCATTGCGCTTCTGTCATTGGGGTCCATTTTTTCCAGTTCATCTATGCATACTAATCCTTTATTTGCAAGAACCATTGCACCTGCTTCCAAACTCCATCCTTTAAGATATTCGTCTCTTACTACTGTTGCTGTTAATCCTGCTCCAGATGTTGATTTTCCTACGACATATCTTCCTTTTGGAGAAATGTTTGCCATAAAACCAAGAGTCACTGAATTATGCACGCCGATTCCATTAGAAACAAAAGTATTTGTTTTTGGAATACTTAAATCATAAACATCTTCTTTTTCTTTTTTTATTTTTTCAATATTTACAATTCTTGACCAGATAATTGGACTGTAAGCTATCTTTTTCAGCGTTTCAATTTCTTTTAATTTTATTTTAGTTTTTCTTTCTAGAATTTTTATTATTTTTCTTAATCTTATTCTTCCTATTACTCCTCTTTTTTTTACAGTTCTCATTTCTGTAGCAAAAGTTCTGTCGCCCGAATTTCTTGAGTTATATCCTAATTTTTTTACAGATTCGTATAATAATTCTCCGCAAGGAATTAAATTATTGTAACTATAAACTGGCTTTCCATAGGATAAAAATTCTCTTCCATAAAAATTAAAATTTTTTCTGAATTTTTTTATTTCTGGAGTAGGAATAGAAACAGTATAATATTTTGTTTCTGAATTTTTGTAAGAATATTTTCTTATCTTTATTTTATTCATTATTCCAACAGAAAAAAGCAAATCAGAAGTTCCTGAAGCTAATTTTTCTGAAATGGTTATTAATTCAAAACCTTTTATTTTTTCTTTATTTTTAATGAATCTGCCGTCTCCTGAAAAAATTCCTGAAATTATTCCTTTAATAAATTCTCTTGGAGCAAAAAATGCAAAATCCGGAATTTTTTTTATTCTCGAGTAATTTCCTTTTGTTTTATTATCTACAAAATTTTCTTTATCATAGCAGTAAAATTTAATAAAATCAGAGAAAGATTTTGAAAAAATTAAAACTTCTTTATCTTTTTGATTAATATTCAATTTTAATCTTTTTATAAAATTTATAGTTTTCTCTTGTATTTTTTTGTTTTTATTAGAAATGCAAATTGTTTTTTCTTTTTTTATGTATCCCTCACTTAGAAAAATTCCTAAAAAAAATCCAAATTCTTCATCCAGTTTTATTTTTTCAGGTATTGGTTTTGAATTTGTTTTTTTAGAGATAAAATCTTTTATTTTTATTGAGTCTATAATTTCCTTGTGATAATTTATTGGTATTGGAACATAAGTTTTTTCGTCGAGGTTTTCCCCCTTTATTGGAATAATCTCGCCGGTTTTTGAGAGAGTTATAAATGAGTGGTCAAGGGTTGCAGTTATTTCTTTTCCGTGTTCAGTTGTGATTTTTATCAAATCATTTTCAGGTTTATGTTTTATTATTTCTTCAACTTTTTGCCATTCTGGTGCATGAGATTTTTGATTTATTGTTAAAACACTCAGGTCTTTTGGAAATCTACCAAATTTATCAAATAATTCATAAACTTTAATATAACCTGATTCTTTTTTTGTATAGTATAATATTTTTTCATTTTTGAAAATACTTTTTGCAACACCAGGGTCACCAACTAATAAAATATGAATATCTCCGCGATTTTTTGAACCATTTGCGTGTTTTTTTTCAACTCCGCCGAATAACTGAAGCACGAGAGCTTTTTTTATTTCTTCATAACCCCAAACACTTGGAACTATGCTTTTTGCTAATTTTTCAAATATTTCTGGGTCTTGGGATAATTCGAGGATTTGCCTTTCATCTTCCTCATTTACATCTAATTCCAAGAAAGTTTCTTCCATAGGAATTAAATTATTTGCTTCTATCGCGAGCTCGAATCTCGTCGACAAACCGCCAGTTGATAGCGGGACAGGAACTTCTTTCAAAATTCCGATAATTCTTACTCTTGCACCCGGAGTTGTTTTTTCTTCCATTCTCGGCTCTACTAAATCTTGTTTTACAAAAACATTTATTCTTTTTGGCTGTTCTCCTCCAGATAAAGATTCTGGCGATTCTTCGACGACAAGTCTTTGAGTGTCAACCATTTCTTTGCTTATTATTCTGAAACCTCCGCGTCTTCCACACGAGCATCTTGACGGTTCGCGGAATTTTTTTTCAATTTGCAAAACAGAAATTATTGTTCCGCACGACGGGCATTCGAATTTTGCATTTACAACCTGCGGACGAACATCTGATGCCTGCCTGATTATTCCTTCCATTGTAACTAATTCATTAAGATGTCTTGAACGCAAATTTCTTATTTTTAATTCCTGACTTTCTGGCAAATTGCTGAGCCTTACTCTAACATCAGATACAAGTCCGGATTCTTCAATTGCAATTTCTATTAATCTTAAAGTTTCTTCAGGGCTTGTCAGTATTTCTTCAGCTAATTTATTGGAGAATTCTGTTAATTTTATAAAATTCAGATAAATCACATTATTTCCTTTTCTTAAGCTGTCTCCCAATTCTTTTTTATAAAAATCAAAAAAATTTTTCGCTTCAATTAGCAACTCTTCGTTTTTTGAACTGTTGTTTTTTTTGACTTCCTCTTTTTCTTTAAAAGAATCATTCATAGCATTTTCTATTTCATCGTCCATGCGAGGACACCCCTTGATTTTCCTCTTCTCACAACCCCACTTGAATCAAGAGCGACGCTGAAACTCGTGAAGTTGCTCGCTCCTTCCTCGAAGCGCTGAAGGGTGATATCCTTTCTTTGCCTCTGATAGATATCACATTTATATTTATACATATTATCTCACCTAAAAATTTTAGAAATCTGTTCTTTTTATAGATTTATGTAAATTATTGAGTAGTTTTAGAAGAAAGAGTTTTTTTACTTCTCGTAATTTTTCAGCGCAGTTTTTACGTTTTTTAACAACTGTGTCATAGAATCTTCAAGTTGCTGGCGATTTTTTGTTCCTGTGCAAACAAGTTTTCCGTTGCTGAAAAGTAGGAAAGTGGCGTTTGGTTCTATTAATTTGTAAACTAAACCTGGAAATTGTTCTGGTTCGTATTCTGTGTTTTCCATTTCCAAAGCCAGAAAATTAAGATTTAATTTCAAATTAATTGTTCCTGAAGCGACAATATTCTGCACAGTTATTTTTGGAACTATAGTGATATTAACATTTATTTTTTTTAATTGCTTTATAACAGCCTCGATAACCTGCCTTACTTGAGCAATAGATTTTGTTCCTGTGCAGACAAGATTTCCTGAAGAAAAAACAAGAACAGCAGATTTAGGTTCTTTAACTCTCAACACCAAACCCGGAAAAGTTTCTGGATTATATTCGGTGTTTGGCTGAGTTCTTGCTAATTTTGTTAATGGAACAGGCTTTCCCAAAGATGCAGTTGCAACAATATTTTGAATTTTATAGTTGCTGGTATCTTTTGCCATTTTAAGATAATAAATAATGATAAAATTCCTTTATAAAGGTTTTTAAATGGTGGGAGGAAAATTTTGAAAAATTACTGCTTCGCAGATTGATGAAATTTTTCCAGACATTCGTCAAGGAAAAATTTTTGGGAAAAAAGTAAGCCGATAAAAATTTCGTAGTCACTGATTAAACTAACTTGTAAAGAATAAAATAACAAATCGTTTTTTTATTAATTAAAATTATCAATCGAGCAACTTGTTGCGAGTAATTTATTTTACACCCAATAACATTTTTATATTTGATTTTTCTAATTAATTTATGGTTTTGCAGTATAAATCCAAAAAAGGCGGGAGATGGAAAAATTATTCTGGAAAAGAAAAAATTAAAGGAAAAGTCAGCAGTTATTATTTCAGATTGCTTAATGAAAAGAAAACAAAAATTCTCGTTGAACAGGGAAGTTATAATAAAATTATGAAAAGATTCAGGCAAATTGAATTTTTTAAACACCGAGGATAATGAAAATAAAAATAAAAAAATTCAAAAAACAAGGGCAGTATCCGAGAAAAACAAAAAACTGGCTGAGATACAGGCAGAAAGAGCCAGAGAAATTTATTCAGACAAGTTTCAGAAATGTTCGGCTTTCTCACACAAATTATAAAGGAAAAATAAAAGGAGAGAGAGCAATTGTCGGAAAATTAAAATCGACAAAAAAGTGGGAGGTTCAGAGTGTGCTGAAAAAGAGATGAATGTTTGGATAAGTTACTACTCACTAGCGTTCAATTAATAAAAAATTAGCAGTCCAAATTCTCTTCGAGAAATCAATAAACTGTTATCTCTTTGACTCCTCCAATTTTCCCTAATCTTAGATAATTTCGTGAGAGACAAGCTTACTTCTCTATCTTAAATCAAATAAATTTAATCTTTCTCTTGCCTTTAATATTTCCTTCATTTCATTTTTTGTTACAATAGTATTATTAAAAATTACTGAATCTAATCCTATTACACTTCCTAAATTTTGCGTACCTCTAATATCAACTCCACTCATATTAGCTCCACTCACATCAGCTCTATACATATCAGCTCCATTCATATGAGCTCCATTCATATGAGCTCCATACATATTAGCTTCATACATATTAGCTCCAGTCATATCAACTCCACTCATATTAGCTCCACTCATATCAGCTCCACTCATATCAGCTCCACTCAT
>CAYITA010000013.1:4671-13023 GCA_964366165.1 Candidatus Woesearchaeota archaeon | reverse complement strand
GAGTTTCCAGCATATCTTTTACAGCTTCTGGCTGCATTTCTGATTTATTTTTTTTAACGCGGGTAATTATAATTCCTATAACTGGTTTGTTTAATTTTTCAGCTATTTTTATTGTTTTCAACGCGTCGGTGATAGCAGGCATTTCAGGGTTTGTTACGATTATTAATGAGTCAGCCATTTCCATTGTTGAAAGAGCTTCTTTTCCTAGTCCTGCAGAACAATCCACAATTACATTATCTGAGAGATTCATAAAATCTTTTTTGAATTCTTTTATTTTTTCAGGTTTTATTGTTTCCAAATCTTTTATTGAGAGGGAAGAAGGCATGATTTTAATTCCGGATTCGTGCTCGTAAACAGCTTCGTAGGGCTCTGCCTTTTTCAGCAAAACATGATTTAAATTTATTGGAACTTCAGGGCTTCCGAGATGTATTCCAATATTCGGTGTTGATAAACTACCATCGATAATTAAGACATCTTTTCCAAAATAATTTATAGCCGCGCCTAAATTTATTGCTGTGGTTGTTTTTCCAACCCCCCCTTTTCCAGATGTGATGACAATTAATCTCTTTGATTTTTCCATAATTTAAAAAATGTTTACACATTTTTTAACTCGTTCAAAACAAGAAGTTTTGAAGATTTTAAAAAAATGCTTACGATTTTTTATTTTTTATTCAGCAAGAAAATGTTTTACTGCGCTTATAAATTTTTCTAACTTATCGGCATATTCTTTTAATTTTTCCAGATTCACATTTATCCCTTCTCCCTGATAATATATTTTTAAGGTTACATTTTTTCTGAATTCTCCGATTCTTTCTGTTCGAAGCCCCTCAATTTTTCTGAACATTTCATAGATGTCAATTATTTCCAGGAAGTTTTTGTCTTTTTTGAATAATTTTTTTATTAATTCTATTTTTCCTATAGGGTTTGTCGGCATTGAGGAAATTTTTTTTCTTTTTTTCGCATGGATTAATATTGTTTCGATGCTCGTTTCAATCATTTTTCTCCATCGAAGAATTAAATTGTAAATCACATCACAGGTTTTTGTGTATTTCAAACTGACATAAAAAAGATGGTCTGCACTTATTTTTTCCTGAATAATATCTTCCATTTTAAATTAGAAATACTTATTTGCGAACAAATTCTTTAGTTTAAACATAATTCTCTATCTTTTACCCCTCTAGAATTGAAAAACTATGTATTCGTAGTTTTTATATTTTTCTTAATTCCTAGTTAGTAGTATTTTCCTTACTTTATTCAAAATTGACTTTGCAAGGTTAATAAATTCTTTTAATTTTTCTAAATTCAAAGTGCTGGATTTCATATCTTTTGCGAGAATTATTACTTTGTCGTCTTTGACAAACTCCATTGTGCTTTTTTCATGCTCATCCACGAGGTTCATTAGTTCGAGGATTTTTTTTATTTCTTCTGGAGAGATGTTATATCTTGCTGCAGATTTTGTTTTGAATGTTTCAAGATTAGTTTTTGAGTCTTTGTACAAAGTAATTCTTTTGTAGAGATATTCGTATTGAAGTATTGCTGTGATTGATTTTATGATTGCGCGGTTTATTTCTGTCAAAATTTTCAGGAATAATTTTTTGTCTTTAATCAGCGGATAAGTTACATAAATTAAATGGTCAGCAGTTATAATTATTTTTTCTGCTTCTTCGAGATTTTCAAGGAATTTTTCCATGTCTTTTAGAAGAATTTCAGAAATATATATTTGTTGGTGATGGGAGAAAAGAAATTTTTTATATTTAAGTTTTGAATTCCATTAATTACTTCCCACCTGCCCACCCGAAGGGAAGGGAGAAGTAAGGGAAAAAGAAAATAAAACATTTTATTTTAATCTTAAGAATAATAACTGCTCGTTACCTCGCAGATTTTCTATTAATTAATTAGTATAAATTCGACGAGCAAAGCGAGGAGTAAAATTTATTCAGAATAATTTATACAAAATTTCACTCACTCAATTCCAAAATCGCTTCAGCCAAATCTCCGTTGGAATTTTCCAAAGCTTCACGGCATTTTTCTTCGGACTTGCCGGTTTTTTCCATTGCTGTTTGAACATCCTCGTCGGAGAATTTTTCGATTTCTTCTGAAATGTCGCCGGTTATCTGGAAAGATTCCTGCCCCTGCATTGTTATTTTTGTTACAGAAGGATTTTCAATAATAATTTTTGAATTGTCGGATTTTTCTATTATAACTTTAGAAGCATCAATTTCTTTCTGATTAATTCCCATCTGCTTCATCATCGCCTGCATTTTTTTGGGGTCTAAACCGCCTAATCCTGGAAACATTTTATTTTTTAATAAATTTAATAATGAAATTAATTATAAAATTTAGTATATAAATCTTTATGGATTGTAAAATTATATTTGCACTCACTTCGTTCGTGATTAATAAGAGATAAGTAATGGAAGAAAAATTAATTATTAGATTATCCTCGACGTGTTTCTGGATTACTTAAATTTTATTTATCGAGCGTGAGCGAGCAAATTTTTTATTTCAGAAAAATAGGGAGAGCAATTCTTAGTCCTATTATTAGAATTATGAATATAATTACATGCATTGGTTTTAACATTATTTTACTTTCGTATTCCTCTGAATAACGCATTAATCCGCCAAAACCTCCGGGCAGATTTATTGTGTTGTCTTGTGCCATGAAATAAAGAGATGCGATGAGTATAAAAAGTTTTTGGGAAGAAAATTTATTCCCGCCCACCCACCCGAAGAGGAAAAAATAAGTAAGGGAAAATTGCTCGCTAATCGTGAGAGATTAATTGAAAAATAAAAGTAATGTGGAAGAAACTACCAGAGTTATATTATTATAAATTTTTATCATTAATTATTTTTTCCAAAAAAATCTGCGAGCGTTAGCGAGCAGGTATTTTTTCAAAATCTTCAATAGAAATAATTTTAAAAAATGCTTGCGCATTTTTTAACTCATTCAACTCTTTTGAGTTGAAGATTTAAAAACAACCATTGAGTAGGTTTGTTATGACTGATTCGAAAAACGAAATTAATTTTAAAAATATAAAAAATTGGAATGTTGAAATTGAAAAGCAAATTACAGACAAATGGAAAAAATCAGAATTGTTCAAATTTAATAAGAATGCAGAGAAAATTTATTCAATTGACACGCCTCCGCCGTATATTAATGCGCCGATTCACATGGGGCACGCAGTTACTTATTGTTTTATGGATATGTTTGCACGATATAAAAGAATGAAGGGGTTTGAAGTTCTTTTTCCACTGGGATTGGATAACAATGGATTACCAATTGAAATGGGCGCCGAAAAAAAATATAAAATTTCTGCATTTCAAATGTCAAGAAAAGATTTTTTGAATTATTGCAAAAAATTGCTTGGAGATTGCGGTGTTGAATCTAAAAATACTTTTTCCAAACTTGGAATTTCATTTAATTCTTATAATGAAGGAGAAAATATTGGAAGTATTTATCTTACAGATTCTCCAAAATACAGGGCATTGACTCAAGCAACTTTTATTGAGCTTTATAAAAAATCTTTAATATACGAAGATGTTAGGATTAGCAACTGGGATTCTAAATTGCAGACGACAATTGCTGATTCTGAAATTGAATACAAAAATCTTCCATCAACTTTTAATTATATTAAATGGAAAGTTAAAGAGACTGGCGAGGAAATTATTATAGGAACAACAAGGCCGGAATTAATCTGCACTTGCGGAATGGTTCTTTTTAATCCTGATGATAAAAGATACAAGCACCTCGAGGGAAAAACCGCGATTTCTCCAATTTTTAAAAAAGAAGTCCCAATAAAATCCCACCCTCTTGCTGAAATTGACAAGGGAACAGGAATTGTAATGATGTGTTCTGCAGGAGATTTATCTGATATCCAGTTTTTCAGAGAACAAAAATTAATTCCGGTGATTGCTATTGAAAAAGATGGAAGAATGAATGAACACGCTGGATTTTTGAAAGGGTTAAAAGTCAGAGAAGCGAGAGAAAAAATTATTGAAGAATTAAAAGAGAAAAAATTTTTAGTTAAACACGAAAAAATTTTCCACAGAACTCCTATTTCTGAAAGATCTAAGGCAGAAATTGAATTTATTGAAATGCCAGAACTTTATCTGAAGCAAATGGAATTTAAAAACGAAATAAAAAAAATTGCAAATCAAATTAACTTTTATCCTGAAAATTCTAAAAAAATTCTTGATGATTGGATAAATTCAATTTCAATTGACTGGCCAATTTCCCGACGGAGATTTTATGCGACTGAAATTCCTCTGTGGTATTCTGAAAAAGACGGAAAAAAATTAGTTGCGGTTCCTATTCCAGGAAAATATCTTCAACCATGGATGGAAAACATTCCTCAAGACGCCGATGTTTTGGAAAAAGGAAAAATTATTGGAAAAGTCAAGGACAAACAATTCAAGAATTTAAAATGGGTTGGAGAAGAAAGAGTTCTTGATACCTGGATGGATTCGTCAATTTCAGAACTTTTTATTTTGAAATACAAGGAGGATGATAATTTTTTTAAAAAAGCTTATCCAGTTAGTTTAAGACCGCAAGGAAAAGAAATTGTTAGAACTTGGTTGTATTATACTTTGCTTAGAGGATATCTTGAAACAAAAAAATCATGTTTTAAAGATGTTTGGATTCATCAGCATATTTTAGATGACAAGGGAAAGAAAATGTCAAAATCCGAGGGAAATATTATTAACCCCCAGGAAATTTTAAGAGATTACGGCGCAGAGGCATTGAGATTTTGGGCAGCCAGCGAGGGGGATTTATCAAAGGGAGATTTTATTTATTCCAAAGAAAAAATAAATGCCGAGAGAAAAACCTTGAATAAATTATTAAATATTTCAAAATTTGCGATGATTTTTGAGAAGCCAAAAAAAATTGTTTTGACAAAGCTGGACAAACTTTTTATAAATTATATCGAGAATTTAACAAAATATTGCGAAGAGAATTATGATATTTATGATTTTAATCATCCTGCGCAAAAATTAAGATATTTTTTATGGGAGGTTTTCGCTTCCAATTATATTGAATTAGTCAAGTCAAGAGTTTACAATCAGGAAAAAAAATTTTCAAAAGAAGAAAGCGATTCTGCGAAACACACCCTCCATTTTTTGCTTGAAAGAATGATAACTTTGCTGTATCCGATAATTCCCCAGATTACAAGTGTTATTGCTGAGAAAGAAAAAATTGATTTATTAAAGTCTAAATGGCCGAAGGTGAAAACAGAAAAATCAAAATTAGATTTGGTTGAAAAAATTATGGAATTCAACAGCAGTGTTTGGAAAATAAAAAAAGAAAAAAATATTTCTCTAAGAGAAAAAATTTCAGGGATTAAAATTCCAAAAGAGCTGAAAGAATTTGAAAAAGATTTAATTGTCACGCATAATTTAATTTGAACATGATTTTCTGAAAAAATACCCGCTCACAAGTTCGCAGATTGATGGGTTGAAGTATTCTAAATTCTCGATGATAATCTATAGTGAAAGACAAAAGTCTTTCCCTAAATAGTCAACGACAAAACGAGGAAATATAAATGTCCTTGACTATAATTAATAATTTACAGATAATATAATCGTCGGTAGTTTCTTCCATTACTTAATTCTCCAAAATTTTTCCAAAGGAAAAATTTCATTAATCTCGAGGCGAAGCCGAGCAATATTTTTTAATCATTCAATATTCTAAGAGATACAAAATATTTATAAATAACCAAATCTAATCATAATTATGAAAAAGAGGTTGAATTTAGCAATTTTAATTATATTAATTATTTCTGCAGCGATGATATTTTTTGTTTCAAATTATAGTTCAGATAAAAAAGACATTTCACTTTCTCCGCCGGCATTGACTTTTAGCATGGAAAGAGAATTTCCTGCTGGAAGCAAAAATTTTATCAGCGCTGTTAATATCGTTTCTTCTGGAATTCAAGAAGTTAAATTTCAATTTGATGGAGTAAACAGCACATATTATGACGATGATTTGGTTTTAAGATATAATTTTAATAATCTTCCTGATATTGGGGAGAGTTCTACAAAAGTTGTTGATTTAAGCAGAAATGCAAATAATGGAAATGTAAATTCTATTATTACTATTGGAAGTGGAATGGCAGATTTTAGTCAGTCTGGAACCGGGAAATTTATAGATGCACGAAATACAGATTCATTGAATTTAGGAACAGGGGATTTTAGCATTGGATTATGGATAGTATTTCCTATTGGGGGAAGTTCATCGTGGGAAGGAATTGTTTCTAAAAATTATTCTACTAGTTATAGAGCAAAAAGCTGGGGAATTGTGAGAAAAGGAACTGATGTTGGAAAAATTGCATATCAAGATGTTGGAGCAGTCGGAGGAAGATTGGCTACAAATTATTATTCTTCTGTTTTTTCTGGAGGCACCCATTATTTTGCTGTGACAAGAAAAATTGAAGGAACAAATTCTATTTACAAATTTTACGAGGATGGTGTTTTGAAAAATACTTCAACTCAGGCAGGAATTCCTGATTTAACAAATAATGCCCCGCTTTTAATTGGGCAGGCAAATGGAAGATATTTATGGGGAACTATTGGAGAATTGCAAATCTGGAAAAAAGTTTTGAGTGAAAATGAAATAAAAGAATTATCTGCTATGTCGACATTGCAGAAAATAGATAGCACTCATTGGATTCTTTATGCAAATAAAAATAATTTAGCAGATGGAATTCATAATTATTTAGCTTATGCAAAGGATGTCGACGGAGAATATTCAACTGGAATGAAATCTATAACTATTGGAACTGTTCCTCCTCCAACAATACTTCAAGCAAGAGGAAGTTTCCAAAGCCAGCCAGGAATTTGCGATACTAATTCTGAAGGAATAAGGAAAGATGGAAGTTCTCTTGATTCAGGAGAAATTAAATTATTATCAAGTGAAAATACAATTGGATTTTATGTTGCAAGAGATGATTGCTTGGCAGAACCAGAAAGAACAAAGTGGAGTTGCACAAGTATGGGAAAAATTTGGAAAGGTTCAATACTAATCGGAAATACTTCATGCGGTAGTAATATACCTATTAGGGCAGTAGGACTTAGCAATATTAAAGCAAATTATAATTTAAAAAGTGGATGGCTTGAATTATGCTCTGAAACCAACGACGCAATTCAATTAATTGTTACACGAAATGAGAGTGGTGCAGGAGTAAATACTGGAAAAACTTGCGCAGCAGGACTTACACAAATAGGAAGTTTCCATTTTGATATAGGACATTTAACTGGTTCTGATGGAATTAGTTATTTTGACGGCGGATGGGCGCAAATTTGCGTTAAAGACGCAACAAAAAATAGAATAGATATGCCTGCTAATGTTTCTTGTGGCGGAACTCCTCCTCCAGCAGCAGGTAATTGTGTCGACCCTGATGGGCAATTAAGATATCCAGGTGCTATTGAAATAAAATCAATTATAACAAACAGAACTGATTCTAAAGTTGATTATTGTAAAAATAGCACAACTCTTTTTGAATATTTTTGTGCTAATGATAATAATTCTATTAAAATAGCTGTTGTGGATTGTGTTTATAGAAATTATACTAAATGTGAAAATGGTGCTTGCACAAATTTAACTGGCGTGATAGAAACTTGTCCGGGTATTGGAAATGGACCAAGAGTTCCTATAAGAACAAGAATTAATGATACAACTGCTAGAGGAGTAATAAAATATTGCGACCCTCTAACTAAGAATTATGCTGTAACTAAAGCAGTTAATGTAGTTTGTTCTAATGATTATGAATGTGAGTCAAATAGTTGCTTGGAAGGAAAATGTATAAAGTTAAGAACAGAAATTGTGAGTCAAGGAAATTTATTGAAAGAAATATGGTGCTGGATTCAGGGAATAATTCCCGGCGATCCTACAAAAGAGCAATGCAGGGCGAGTTATGGATTACCATAAATTATTAAAATGGAAAAAAGATTTTTTTTGCATTTGTTTTTTGCATTAATTGTTTTATTTTTGATTAATTTTGTCGTTGCTGTAACTTGCGTTAGTGTTGGAGAAAGAACAGGCACACAGTATTGCGATGTTTCTGGAAATTATGTGAATTTTAAAATTGCTGGAGCTTCGTGTTTAAACTCTTACGAGTGTGCTAATGAAAAATGTTACGAGGGAAAATGCCAAGACAAATATGCAATTAGAAATACTTCTTTAATTACTCAAATTTGGAATTGGTTTAATGGAAAAGAATGTGTAACTCCTGGAGAAAAAATTTGTAATGGAACTAAATATGTAAAAATATGCGGTAATAATTCAATGTGGGAAAATAAAGATGCATATGTTATTGGAATTTGCGGATATACAGGAGGTGGGGGAGGAGGCGGAGG
>CAYITA010000013.1:1160-4571 GCA_964366165.1 Candidatus Woesearchaeota archaeon | reverse complement strand
GGAGGAGGCGGAGGTTCTTCAATTAATATAATAATTGATTCTCCGAGAAATATTAATTACAGTTCAAATCAAATTCCTTTAAGAGTTTATGATACTAATCAATTGGCAAGAAATTGGAGCTATTCTTTAAACAGCGGAACGAAAATTTTATTTGTGCCGAATATAACTATTAGCGCAACAGACGGAAGAAATTCTTTAGTTGTTTATGCAAAAAAATTAGGAAGTTCTGCAGAAGTAACTAAGACAGTTAGTTTTGGAGTTTATGTTTCATCAGGAAGTGTTTGCGGCGACGGAGTTTGCGATGCAACTGAAAATGAAAATTTGTGCGCAGAAGATTGCTCTGAAGCTCCTCCATTAGATGTTTGCGGCGACGGAGTTTGTGGTTTGTCTGAAAGTTCAAATGATTGCGCTGAAGACTGTGAGCCGGAAAAACCAAAGAACTGGTTATGGTTGTTTATACTTTTAATTATTATTTTAATTTCTGCAATTGCATTTGTTTTATATTTATTGTTTAAGAAAATTAACAAATATAAGGAAGGAAGTAAAACAGAAATTATTGAGAAGCCAAAATTTCCTCCGCAAAATTCATTGATGCGACAGCAATTTCCAGTGAAGCCGATGTTTCCGACGCAGTCTCTCTTGACTAAACCGATTGAGAAACCTATTCAGCCAATAAAACCATTTGTTCCTCAACCAAAACCAGCGCCGATTATAAAATATATTGACAGGACAATTGTAAAAGAAGTTCCTGTTGAGAAACCAGTTGTGCATATTGTCGAGAAACCTGTAACGAGATTTTTTGGAAGAAATGTGATTATTCAAGAATCTCCTAAGAAAAAATTGAATATTCCAAAATATGATTATGTTGGTTCGAGCGAGACAAAAACCTATCACAAACATTCGTGCAGGCTCGGAAAATTAATCAAGAAAAAATACAAACTCTCAAGCAACTCTGAAGATTTTTTCAAAAAACGCAAATTCAAAAGATGCAAAGGGTGTTTTAAGAAGTAGGAAATTTAATTCAGGAAGAATTTATAATCTAAAAAATACCTGCTCCTGTCGTCGCAGATTTATTTAGAGAATATAAGTAATGTAAATCCTTCGATAATTTAATAATAAGTTGTTTCTTCTATTACTTAAATAATATCAATACGACGAGTGATAGCGAGGAGCAAATTTTTTAAAAAACAAAAATTAAAAATTTATAAATCTTCAAAAATTTTATTTTTGAATTGAGTTAAAAAATCCTGGAAGCATTTTTAAACAATCCTTTTTTCTATATTCTATGACAATAATGAGCAAAAATGAACTTGAAGAAACTTTGGAATTACTTGGAAGTTTCAAGGGAAGGCACACAGAATTAATCAGTGTTTATATTTCTGAAGGTTATGATGTTGTTTCTGTTCAGAAACAACTGGAAGCAGAAAAATCAACTGCAAAAAATATCAAATCAACAGCGACGAGAAATAATGTTACTAATGCGCTGGATAAAATTATTCGCACTCTGAAAACTTTCAAGAAAACTCCTGAAAATGGAATGGCTTTATTTTCCGGCAATGTTTCAAAAACTGAAGGGCAGGAAGATTTGCAGATATGGATTATAGAACCGCCACTGCCGATTAAAACCAGATTATATCGATGCGATAAAGAATTTGTGTTAGAACCTCTTCAGGAATTATTGGAAGCAAAAGAAATTTATGGCTTGCTTGTAATGGATAGGAAAGAGGCTACTATTGGAATTTTAGAAGGCAAGAGAATTGAAACTGTTCAGAAAATGACTTCAGGAATTCCGAGTAAAGTCAGAGCCGGAGGACAGAGTTCGCAAAGATTCCATAGAATTACTGAAGGTTTGACTAGGGATTTTTACAAAAGAATTGCAGAAGAAATGAAAAAAATATTTTATGAAAATCCAAAATTAAGCGGAATTCTCGTCGGAGGGCCGATTCCAACCAAGGATGAATTTTTGGATGGGGATTATTTAGCTACGAAACTTCAGGAAAAAGTTGTTGGAAGAGTTGATATTGGCGATGCTGATGAGTCGGGTTTATCAGATCTTGTTGAAAAATCAAGAGATATTTTAGCGAATCAGGAAATTGTTTATGAGAAAAAATTGCTCGAGAAATTTTTTGAAACCCTTGGAGAGAAACCGGGTTTTGCTGTTTACAAAGAAGAAGATGTTAGAAAATCGCTTGAATACGGCGCTGTTGAAACTTTGATTTTATCAAGCAAGATAGACAAATCTTTGATTAAAGAATTGAAGGAAAAAGCCGAGGGAATTTCTGCCAAAGTGGAAATAGTTTCTACAGAGACAACAGAAGGAGAACAATTCAAAAAACTTTCTGGAATTGGAGCGCTGTTGAGGTTTAGGATTTAGAAACTGAATATAGAAATATTTTAGAAAAACAGTAGCTGTCAACAACAAATTTACGTCGCTGTGCAACATTGATAAGATAAAAGTAGTGTGAAGAAATTTAGAGTTTTATGAATTTGATAAATTAATAATCATCGAATTTTATCATTACTATTAAATTTGTTAATGCGAGCTTGCGAGCCAAATTTTTAATCTAATCTATTCAGCGCTAAATTTGTAATAAGAACCATTATTATAAATATCATAAACCAAAGAATTGGATAAGAAGCTCCGCTTATATTTAAAAGACTGTAAACCGCATTAATATTTTTTTCTGAGCCAAAATATCTTGAAAGGAAAAATATCGGAGCAATTATAATTAAACTCAAGACAATTGAATTTCTCGATGGTGATTTTATAAATCTTCGTGAATACAGGGAAAGAGGTATCGTAAACAAATGTTGGCTAGTAATTATTTTAGAAATTAATTCTCCTTGCTGAAAAAAATATGCGGAAATTCCTAAAATTGATTTTCCTGTGAATAGAAATTGCAGAAAATCTGCTGCCCAAATTATTAAAGGAATCGCCAGAATATTTATCTGACTGTCTATTATTTTCTTATTTTTTATGAGAAATCCCATTCCTAAAACAATAAGTCCGATATGACAAAACCAAATTATAATCAGCGGGTTTTTAATTATAAATATTCCGTTGATAATCGCACTTATTCCGAAAATTAGAAAAATAATTCCGGTGATTAAAGGAATTAAATTATTTTTTTCATAAATTATTGAGGAGAATATATATTAAATAGGTTTTGATGATTAATGATTAAGGGAAAAATAGCACTCACTTCGTTCGTGATATTAATAAAATTGAAGTAATGTGAAAACTCGACGATAATTATGATAACCATTTGTTTTTCTTTGGAAATTCTTGGAAAATCGCACACTTTAATATGCGGTGAATTTCCAAATCCTAACCAAAAAAATCCTATGGATTTTTAGGGCCCCGAAAATCTACTGATTTTCGCGGAAACGAGCACCAATAAATTAAAATTT
>CAYITA010000013.1:0-1060 GCA_964366165.1 Candidatus Woesearchaeota archaeon | reverse complement strand
TTTTTTTGATATTACTAATAAATATCAATACGAGCGATAGCGAGCATTTTTTTCAATCAATAATCCTTTTAAATGCAAATGTTTTTATTTAATTATGGAAAAAGTTGGTGTATCCAGCAAAACTTTAGAAGAAATTGACGAAGGAAGAGAAAAAACTGATTTGAAAAGATTAGAGGCGGTTTTTTTTATTTCAGGGAAATTTCTGAATATGCAGGAGATTATTTCTCTGACTGATTTGAATCCGATTATTATCCGCGAATTAATTGAAAAGATTCGGGAGAAGTATGAAAAAAATGATTCTGCTATTGAAATTGTTGAGAAAAATGGATTGTGGAAAATGGATGTTCGTCCGGAATATTCTGACATAATAAATAAATTAGCGACAGGAAGCGCTGAATTTTCAAAAGCAGAGCAGGAAACTCTTGCAATCATCGCGTTCAAGCAACCAATAAAACAGTCGGTGATTATTAAAATAAGGGGAAACAAGGCTTATGACCACGTCAAGAAATTTACTGATTTGAATTTATTAAGAAAGAAAAAGGAAGGGCACACGCACATTTTAACTTTAGCAGAAGATTTTTATGATTATTTTAACGTGAAGGAGAATGAGAAAATAGTTGGAGAGGAAGAAAGGAGAGAAAAATAGATGGATTTTATTTCTATAATTATTTATATTTCTATTTACATTGGTTTAGTTGCTACTTCTTTTTACATTTTAAGTTATAGAGATAATATTAAAAAAGAGAGAAAATTTTTTTCCGAAGAGGAATTACCAAAAATTAGTGTTTTAATACCGGCATATAATGAGGAGAAATCCATTGCTCAAACAATTGAATCTATTTATAAATCAGATTATCCCAAAGAAAAATTTGAAATTATTGTAATTGATGATGGAAGTAAAGATAAAACTTATAGCATTGCTAAAAAATTTGAATCTGAAAAATTTCCTAATATCAAAGTTTTTCATAAAGAGAACGGAGGAAAAGGTACAGCATTAAATTTTGGAATTTCAAAAGCTTCAGGAGAAATTATTTTTACCATGGATGCAGATACTTATGTT
>CAYITA010000012.1:0-13659 GCA_964366165.1 Candidatus Woesearchaeota archaeon | reverse complement strand
AACCTTCGCTCTTTCCGTGTAAAGGAAATGTTCTGCCATTAGACTACAGGACCTTACATAAAATAACAAAAATTAAGTATTTAAAAATTTACTTCTTTGAAAATTTCGAAATTTAATTTGAAAATATTACTGAAGATGCTCCTCGCTAATCGCTCTACTCGCGACTTCGCACGAGTTATTAATATTTTATTTTCTCTCTACCCCGAAGTCGCTCGGAATTTATATTATTTAATTAATAGAAAATCTGCGAGTGTCAACGAGTAGTATTATTTTTTAAATGAGTTGTTTGATTAATATTTTTTATTGTTATCATCAATATCTAAAACATCATCAAATTCCCAAATTTTAAAAACCTATTTTACATTGATTAATCATGGACATAAAAAAATTAATGGAAGATAATGAGAAGCTTGTGAATGAATTTGGTGCAGAACCAATTTCCGAAATTAAAGAACTGCCAGATTTTTATACTTTTAGCAAGGGAATTATTTTTTCCCACAGGGATTTTGACAAATTTTTAATTGCTTTAAAAAAAGGAGAGAGGTGTGCGATTTTGTCAGGACTCAACGCGTCAGGAACAATTCATCTCGGACACAAGCCGGTTTTTGACACGAATTTATTTTTTCAAAAGCATTACAATCTTCCGGTTTATATTCCAATTTCCGACGACGAAAGTTATGTTTCAGGGAAAGTTGAGAGCCAGGAAAAAGCTTTGGAAAATTCAATCAAGCTCGCCAAAGAACTTATTGCTTATGGATTTGACCCTAAAAAAACTTATTTTATAATTGACCAAGTTTATACAAATATTTACAATTTGGCAATCAAGCTTTCAAGAAAATTAACCTTGTCTGAAATTAAAGCGACTTATGGATATAAAAATGAAGATAATCCAGGATTGTATTTTTATCCGGCTGTTCAGTCAGCGCATATTCTTTTTCCTCAAGTTAAATATGAAATAAAAAATGTTTTAGTTCCAATCGGACCTGATGAAGACGCGCACATTAGAATTTCAAGAGATTTGGCGAGAAGATTTAATTATCATTTGCCGTCGGTAATCCACTCCTCTTTTTTTCCTGGAATTGACGGCGAGAAAATGTCAAAATCAAAAAACAATGCGATTTATTTTAATGACGACGAGAAAACCATAAGAAAAAAAGTTAACAACGCGTTTTCAGGAGGAGCAGACACAGCTGAAGAACAAAGAAAGCACGGCGGAAATCCTGATAAAGATGTTGCTATTTTTTATCTAACTAAATTATTTTTGAATGAAAAAGAAAGCAACAAACTTGTTAATGATTACAGAACAGGAAAAATTTTGAGTAGAGAAGTTAAAAAAATGCTGGCTGATAAAATAGTTGAATTTACAAAAAATTTTCAGGAAAAACTTAAGAAGATTTCTATGAAAGATGTGGAGAAAAGTGTGTTGAGGAATGAATGAGAGAATTGCACTCACTTTGTTCGTGATATAGGTATTGAAGTAATGCAAAAACATCGTCGATAAATGATAAAAATATTTTTTTATTACTTAGAAATATTAATTCACGAATTTACGAGTGCAAAATAATCTAACTTCGCAAATATTTATATATTTCTTTAGTATCAAATGGAAATGGCGTATATAAGATGGGGTGAGAAGCTGCCTTCGGGAAATAAAAGCAGAGTTTATGTTTTTGGTTGTTCTAATGAATTGATAAATATGAATAATGGAAATTTTGTTTTGTATAAAGATATTAGAGAATTGTTTAAAACAAAAAGTGATTTGGAAATCAAAAGAGAGGTGGGACAAAAATTAGATATAAAAAATGAAGAACTAGAAGTTATTTGTAAAGGATTATTTTTTGAGAGGGATAATAGCGAATGGAATGAACCATTTGAATTTGAATCAAAAGTTAATTAATGTTGCTCGCTTTAACTCGCGACTTCGCACGAGCAATGGATAAATTAAATACCCTCTACCACGAAGTCGTTCGGCTCGAGATTGATATGGAGATGAAGTAGTGTGAGAATATTTTTTATCGACTTACTTTAAATTACCAACCAGAAATCTACCGAAGGCGATTTTTATTTTTCCCGCTCTTCACTCCCTCTTCAAAAAGTCCATAAAGTTTTTTTCTCGAATTCAACAAATTGATAGTAAAAATTAAATAATTTTATAATCTAATATTTATATTACTTTTTTAATTTTTTTCCGATTTTTATTCCGCCTTTCCCAATTTCAAAAGAATAAGTATCTGTGGAATGTTTTGTTCCTCTCATTTTTAATATTTCTATGGTTCGTTGTCTTTTTCCTTTTATTTTTTCGAAATTAAGAAGGATTAATCCGTCTGCCTGAGCTTCTGCTATTGAACTTTCTTCTTCTTTAAGATTATCTCCTTGATATGTTAAAAAAGTTGTGCAGTTCCATTTTCTTATAATGTCAAAAAGAGAACTTATATTTTGCCTTTTAACATCGCTTTCCTTAAAAAGCATAGAAAAACTGTTAAGGCTGTCAATAACCATTCTTTTTATATTTTTTTTTATAATAATGCTTTCTACTGAACCTCCACCTTCATCAAGCATCATTTTTATTTTTTCAGGAGAGTATTCCAAAAAAGTGAATTTTCCTGTCTTCTCCATTTTATTTAAATCCCAATTTATTTTTAACATATTGCTATAAAATTCTTCTTTTTCTTCTTCAAAAGTTATATACAGCATATTTTCTCCTTTTTTCATTCCTTCAATTAAAAACTGCATAGCAAAAATAGTTTTTCCGCTTCCTCCTCCTCCGACGATAAGATTTACAGAACCTAATTCAACCCCGCCCTGAACTAATTTATCAAATTTATTAATTCCGATTTTTTCACGACGGATTTTATTTTTTGGGTTTGAATTAATTATTCCCGTTAATTTTTTTTTATTTTTTACAATAATTTTTTTTATATGTTTTATTTTTTTATGTTTTTTATATTTACTCTTTTTTTTCATCTTGAACACTTCCTGTGTTTGAGAAGCAGAAAATTTCCTATTTTCTGCATATTATGATTATATTTAAAAAAATGCTTATGCATTTTCTAACTCATTCAAATCTTACGATTTGAAGATTTAAAAACCTTTTAAATATTCCTAAATCATAGAAAACATTCCAGAAAGGAATTTCAGCAATATAATTCTGAATAAGAAAAAAATAGTCAGGCTAAATAAAAATATTGGAATAAAATATCTTAATCCCTGCTTTGATTCTCCTTTGTTTACTAAGCCGATTACCAAAGAAGATATGAAATCTGTGATAAATAAAAAAACTATTGAAAAATAAATTATGAATTGCTTGCTTAATCCGATATTGTTAAATGTAAGGGGCAAATCCATTCTTGTAGTTGAAATGTCGGGTATTGTAGACGACAAATTAATTATTATTTCAATAAGAACAGAGCTAAGTGAAAACAGCGTCGGTGCTCCTATGGCAATTGCGAATACAATAAATATAACATACATTAAAATACTTGATGAGGATTTTTTTTCCAGAAATTCTTTTTCCCTCATATTCTGGGAAGTCTGCTCAAGCAAATCAGAGATATTTCCTCCTGCACGAATTCCCGAAGAAATTAAAGATATAATTTTATTTATTTTTTCAGAGTCAATTCTTTCACTCATATTTTTTAAAGCTGAAACAACATCTTTTCCTGTTGCGATGTCTCTTCCCATCATTAATATTTCCTCATCGAGCGGAGAGAACTCTGGACGGGCAGAAAGCAAAAAAGCCCGGTCTATAGTTATTCCTGATCTTAGATTACTTGCTGTAAGGGATATAACGTCGGGGAAAACAGCCTCCATCTTTTTAATCCTTGAAGAAGCTTTCAGGCTTATTTTCATATAAAAAAAGAAAAGAAGTCCGAAAAAAACAAGAATCGAATATAATAAACTAATTTTTAAAAAATAAAATGCTGCCAAAGAAATTATAGAAATCAATATAGTGATAAAAAATCTTTTATTGTGATATTCTTCAGGCCTTCTTTTTAATCCGGAATTTTCTATATTTTTCAGGTATTTTTCCCTTAATGCCCTTGGATATATATTCAGAAAGTTCATATTAAAGTCGGCCTTCTAAATTTAATTATTCCAAGAAACATAATTTGTATAAATGTAATAAAAATCAGAATTATTATAAAAATACCTTTAACCATATTTCCCTGAATATTAAGCATAGATGAAGTTATTACTAAAAAAGTCATTCCTAATGCAGGGAGAATTACTGCAATTATCATATAAAACATAATCATTGGATTTAATCTGCTTCCATAATCCTGAATTTGTATTGCCTGTTCTTTTCCAAGATTTTTTATTTCTTCATTTATGACGATTGACATATCACTTCCAGCCCTCATTCCATTACTTATCTGCCACAGAACCCTTTTGAAATAATTGGAAGGAACTATTTTTATGTTATCTTCTATTGCCTGTAACTGAGACATGCCGGAATTTATTGCCATTGTTATTTTCTTAAACTCCTGGCTCACTTCTCCATAATCTGATTCTGAAATATTCATCATAATTTTAAATAATGGAATTCCAGAATTTAACTGAACAAGTATATCCTGCAAAGAAGACACCAGATTTTTTTCTATGTCCCTTGATTTATTCAATGCATATAATCTAGGATAATTTATCTGGACAAAAAAAATAAAAACAGTTAATATAAAAGAGATTCCTATTCCATAATAAAAAAAATATTCCATTGTTGTTTTTAGAAAATAACCTGTAATTACAAATCCTGAAGTCAGCAAAACAGACAATATCAAAAAATTCAGAAAAAAATTCCTGTAACAAATAGAAAAATACTGGGGACCGTCAATTTTCTCTCCGGAATTTTTTAAAGAGTCATTTATGCCTCCCCCTTTTTTTCTTACAAACCTTAAAAAATATTTGCTCCTTCTCTTCGATATTTCAGTGCTTGAGAAAGTAAAAGGTATTTTAAATTTCATTTATTTTCTTTTTTAGTTTTTTAATTATCTCGAAATTCTTTGGGAAACCGCATCCCTTAAAGTATGGAGAATTTCTAACTCCTAAACCAAAAAAATCCTGATGGATTTTAGGGCCCAGAAAATCTACTGATTTTCGCGGAAACGAACGCAGGACGCATCGTTTTTTGATTTTCTCTATTCTTTTTTTGGCAACTCTTCTTTTTTAATCAGACGGGAGATTTCATTTTTTCTTATTATGGATTTTAACATCTCCTTATCATTGTAATATATATTCATAACATTTCCTATTGAATTAAGATTTCTTATCTTGTTCTTTAGCATCCAGTTCAGGATTGATTTTTTCTCGTCGAGATATTTATTTATTTCTGATAAGGACATTCCTGTATGCCTGCTTAAATCATCAAAGAAAATCATGCTTTCGTTGTGTGAGGATATTATGTCTTTTTCCGGAACCCACCTGTATAAAATATTTGCACTGACAATTTCCTTGCTTGGAATAAATTCTGCAACCTGATAAACTCTTCTTATTCCTTTTTTTCTGTCTCTAAACATAACTACATTTAAATTTACATTACTCAGCATTGTTGGAGATATATTTATCGGAGGATTGACTAATCTTCTTATTGTTTCTGCAGCAGTATCTGCATGAACTGTTGCATAAACACTATGCCCTGTATGCATTGCTTCAAATAAAACTTCTGCTTCTCTTTGCCTTCTTATTTCTCCAAGAACAATTCTGTCTGGCCTCATTCTAAGAGAATTTATTAATAAATCCAGCATAGAAACTTCTCCTTTTCCCTCGGCATTTGGAAGGCGCGTCACAAGCGGACACCAATATAAAAATTCCGGAAGCATTAATTCTCTTGTATCTTCCATGCTGATTATTCTGTTGTTCGGAGGAATAAAGGGCATGCACGCGTTCAGGAAAACAGTTTTTCCGGAAGCAGTTCCGCCGGAAATAAGAACATTCATTTCATATTCTATTGCAAGCCATAAAATTGCTGCAACATCAATACTTACTGTTTGGTTTCCTATTAAATCAATTATTGTCCACGGGTCTCTTGCAAATTTTCTTATTGTAATTGTGTTTCCTTTTGTAGCAACAGGATATAAAACCGCATTTGCCCTGTCTCCGGTAACAACATGCGCGTCCAGCAACGGAGTAAGAACCGTTATTTGCCTCCCAATTCTTCTTGCAATTATGTTCGCATAATTATTTATTTCTTCTTCGGTTTTTATAATTATATTTGTAATCATCCATCCAAAATTTCGATGATATGCTCTTACAGGTTCTTTGGAGCTTATTATAACTATTTCTTCAAGTTCATCGTCATTAATTAAAAATTCTATTTTTCCCAATCCAAGCATATCCTGCATTAATATTCCTATTAAAAAATCCTGGGTTTCTTCTTTTATGCTTGGAATTTTTTCCTTTAATAATTTTTTAGCGTCCTGCATAAATCTGTTTTTTATTTTATCGACGGATTTCTTGTCAATTATCTCTCCAACAACCATGCTTGCAACAGAAACAAGCTCCTTCCTAATTTCATCAAGCAATGCAGAAGTTCCTATATCCACCTCAGGTATAATAAGATTGTAGAATAATCCATCCTCTTTTTTTTCAATTTTTATTTTAACTGAAGCCTTGTCTATTTCAAGAGAATATTCTTTTATAATCCCGTATTTTGAGGAATCTTTTTTACCTTCTTCTGATTTTTTTGAAATTGTATTTTCTTTTTCTCTTTTTTTTCCTGATGTGTTTTCTTTTATTTTTTTTCTGTTTTTTTTCATTTGTATTTATCTTTTCAATATTTTTATTTTCAATACTTTTGTTTTCTTCTGTTTTTTCCTCAGTTTCTTTTTCGTTTATTTTTACTTCTGGGTCGCTGAAATTTGGATAATCGATATTTACCAATGCATGATTCTCGAGTATTCTTGACCATTCCAATGCATTTTCTTTTGAAATTTTAAATACCCTCGATATAGTTCCAGTATTTAATTTCTTTTTTTCTTTTAATAAATCATAGAATATATCCAAATCTGTTCTTGATTTTCCTCCTTTTGCAGATAATTGATTAAAATTTAATTTTACTTTCTCTTCTTTTTTTGATTTCAAAAAATACATGTAAGCTCTGATTGCAATTATCAGCAATATAGTCCATAATACTATAAATGAAATTATTGAGATGCCTATGTTAGCGGGGAGTTCTGGCATTTCTTTTACAACCATTCCAGAAAATCCATTATATGATAATTTTCCCTTATTTAAAAAAAGAAATATATTTCCTGCAGAAAATATCAACATAAACATCGCCGTAATAATCAATCTCGCTTTTTTTACCATGTTTAAAAATATTTATATACCTCTTTAAATTTTAAATAGGGAAATTATTATATAAACTTTACTACTTAAGGAGGCTTAATGAAATCTAATTCCCAGGCAAGTGTTGAGTACATGATTATAGTTGGTTTTGTAACTTTTCTTGTGATAATTATTATCGGAATGGCTTATTTTTATTCTGATTTAATAAAAGATAAAATTAAAATTAATCAGGCTGAAACTTTTGCAGTTCAGTTAATTAATTCTGCAGAATCTGTTTTTTTTTCCGGAGAGCCAAGCAAAACTTTGGTGAGACTTTATCTTCCTGAAAATGTCCGGAGTGTAGAAATTAATTCAGATTCAATAGTTATTAATATTTCAACAAGCAGCGGATTTAATATCCGAGCTTTTACAAGCAAAGTTCCTCTTCAAGGAAATATATCTTCTTCTCCGGGCGTTAAAATTTTTTCCATAGAAGCTAAAAATAATTATGTGCTGATAAGCTGATAAAGTTATGTTAGGTAAAATTTGCAACTTAATAAAGTTTACACCGAAAAATTTTAATTTATTAAAAAATTAATTATGTCGAAATCATACACTTTAGTGTGTGGTGGCGCATCGTTTTTTTGATGTTGAGATATAAAATGAGATTAACAAGTTAATAAGACTTAAATATGTGATTTCTTTATTAAATAAATAGAAATCTTAAATAGATTTTTATAAAAAGAGGAGAAAAAAGTGATGAAATTAAATAAAGAAAATAAGAAATTTTCTGTATCGTTCAAAACAAGAAACAACAAAAACCAATGGTTTTTGAGTGCCCCGAAAATTTCCATTTTTCGCGGTTTTGAAGATAAAAAAAATAAGAAATTTTTTGCCTCGTTCAAAACAGGAAATTTTGAAGATAATAAAAAATCGCAGGGAGCTATTGAATTTTTATCTTTGTTTATAGCTATTTTTTTGTTTTTTGTTTTGTTTATGCTTGTAATCCAGGAAAAATCCAATGTCAAAAATTCAGAAAAAATTTCTATTCTTGCCAACGATGTAGCACTGTCAGTTCAAAATGAAATTAATCTTGCTTTTAATTCCCCCGACGGATATTATCGGGAATTCTCACTTCCAAATAATCTCTTTGGAAAAAATTATGAAATAAATATAGAAGATAATATTGTTTATGTAACTGCAAATAAATTAGGAATTTCTTACCGAGTTCTGCCTGTTAATGGAACTGTCAAAAAAGGAGTAAATTTAATAAAAAAACAAAATGGAAATGTTTATCTTAATTAAAAAAAAGAAAGCGCAGGTTTGGAGCCTCGACGCTGTAGCCGGAATAATCATTTTTACAGCAGCAATGGCAGTATTATTTTTTTATGCAATAAATTACAATAATCAATCTGAAATAAATATAGGTGATTTATCTTATCAGGGAAATCTTGCGGCTGAATTAATTTTAAGCGAGGAAGACGGAATTCTTACAGACAATAAAATTAATCAAACCAAATTAGACGAGTTTTATTATTCGGATTATAATGCAAAAAAAAGGGGGTTTGGAATAAAAGATGATTTTTATTTTGTTCTTCCAGAATTAGAAATCAACGGTTCTGACGCAGATTATGTCGGCAAAGTTAACAGCTCTGCAGTTGATAATCTTATTCAGGTAACAAGATTTACAATTTATAAAAATAAACCAGTTCAATTTGATATTTTTATATGGAGATAAAGAGAATAAATAAAAAAAACAGGAAATTTTTTTGTATCTCAAACTTAGGAAAAGTTCAAGATAAAAAAGGGTATTTTTTCAGCTTAGATGCTTTCATAGCTTTGATTATTGTATTGGGAATTGTCCTTTTAATTTCTCCGTCGGTAAAACAAACAGCTCCGGAAATTCATATTCAGGAAGATTTGTTAAAAGTTCTTTCTTCGTTGAGAATTGGGGAAGTAGAAAATCAGTATGTCAGCCAGCTGATTTCAGAAGGAAGAATTACTAACTTAAATCAAAGTGTGCTGGAGCAGATTGGAGAGTTTTACGCCAAGTCACAGCCAGAAGCAAAATTATTGGCGCAGGAAATTTTAAATCAGTTTGATAATAATTATAATATCGGCATTTATTTTAATGGAATTCCACTTGCAGAAAAATCTTCTATAGATTTAAATAATGCAAAGGATGTTTGGACTTCAAGACAAATAATCAGCGGAATACAGGAAGGAGAATCAGCAAAAGGTTATTCTTCGAGGGCATTTTTATCTTCTTCTGACAAAATTGATTATTTTTATTTTGGAGGTTATGTCGGCGACGGGAATATAACTCTGCGCATTGAAGATGATGTAATTGATGTTGATATAGAAGCAGTTTTTTCAGGGCCTTTTGATATTTATATCAATGGCGTTTTTATAGAACACTATATTCCTGAAATTAATATTCCTTTCAGAATAGAACTTTTTCCTTATGTGGATGAATTTAATCTTGGAATAAACAGCCTCGAATTTAGAGGAGATGAAAATATTTATATTTCTGGAGGATATGTTAAGGTTAAGCATGATACAAGTTCGGAGTTAACTTCAAGCCAGAAAAAATATTTTCCTGGAATTGATGGATTAATAAATTTGTATGACGGCGTTTATATTCCAGGAGAATTAAATTCCATGACTGTCTCTCTTCATTACAACAGCGAATATAATATCTTTTTTAATTTGGGAAATAAAACAATTTATTCCGGAAACACCGGCGGAAATGAACAAACAATTGCATTAAGCAACTCTGAACTTTCTTCTTTAATAGATTATTCTGAACTGAGCCAAAAAACAATTCCATTTAGGATTGGTTTGGAAAATGTTTCTTATTATGCGAATCTCACAAAAAACGCAGATGTTTTTTCTGTTACGGATTTATCTTCAAGCATGAATTCTAACATTCCTTCTTTAGGAGTAAAAATGATAGACCTTGCTAGAAATGCAAACAGGAAATTTATTCAAATGTTACTTGAAAATCCCTTAAATAGGGTTGGATTAGTCGGGTATAATACTGGAATTAGTCCTGGCAATTATCATGTTTTATCTAATAATATTATTTCCTTAAATAATAGCATAAATAATTGGGAGACAAAAGCAGGAAACTGTGTATGTTGCGGAATAATAAATGCCACTGAAAGTTTTGTTCAGCAATCAACTCCTGAAAAATATAAATTTATGGTTGTAATGACTGATGGAAGCATGCAGGGAACTTGTTATTCTGGAAGCAACAGTGCAACCCAGGACGCTATACGTGCATCTTGCGAAGCTTATAATAATTATAATATTATTGTTTATACTGTTGGCTTTGGGGATAATGCCGACGATATAACCTTGCAGGCGATGGCATCCTGCGGGAATGGAAATTATTATCATTCAAGTATTGAAGAAATTGTTGGGATATATTCTGAAATTGCAAAAGACATTATTAATGCAACTTATGTCGAGCAAAAAATTGTTGGAGAAAACATAAACACAAAAATTTTTCCAGATTCATATATTTACTTGGATTATGAAAAAGAAATCCCTTATGGTTTGGTAATTTCTGCAGAAAGTTCTGAATTTGGAAATGCAATTTCAGAAGGAAGTTTTTTTATTCCAAACAACACGCAAATTTACGAGGTTAAAGTTATTTCTTATTCGGGCTCTAAATGGACTGATAATGTGGAAGTTCGCAACGAATCACAATTAAATTGGGAAAAAGTTTTTGATTTATCAAATTATGGAAGAGAATATGTTGAGTTAGGAGACCCTTATATTATAAATATTCCAATTAATAAAGTAAATTATGGTGTTAATAATGTGAGAGTTTCAACTGCGCTAAATCCCGGAAATTCTACTGGAGGTTCTCCTTATAATAAAATATTTTATAATTTAGTTAAAGAAACGTCGGGATATTCTCCAATAGTTTCTGCTGCAGAAGGATGCACATGGATTTTGGAATTTGAAGATTCAAGCAATTCAACAATTAAAATTCCTTCTAATTATTCTGGAGAAAAAACCTGCTATTACACTTCAGATAATCTGGCTTATAATAACAACGACGCAATTGACTTAGCAATTTACAGGCTTTTGTCAAGTTTGGATTTGAACTCAAACAGAAAAATTGAAATCAGGTTTTCAGAAAATGATCTTTTATTAAGTTCAACAGAAGTTGAGGGAATTCCTTTTACATGGGATACTGAAGTTCAGGCGAGGGTTTGGAGATGAAAAACCCGTTGATTAAATTGTAGAAATATTAAAGTAAAAAATGACAAAATGAAAAAAATGTTCGCTCTAAAGTCGCTCAATATCCAAAGAAGTAAGGATAAATTAGATTTGATAGTTATAAAAAAAGTTTTTTATATTACTTAAAATAAATTAATGCGCGAACTTGTGAGCGCCATTAAAAAACAAAAATGATAAAAAATAAAAAAGCGCAGGTTTTCACGTTGATAGCAATTGCGTTAATTGGGTTGTTGCTTATTTCTTTTGAGATATTTTATGTAGCTCAGCAAAGATTTTCAATTAATACGAGAATATCGACGATGGAAAATTTTCTTTATTCAATAGAGGAAAATTTAGAAAGGCAATTGTATATTTCTGCATTTAGAATTATTTTTTTAGCTGAGAGTGAAATAACAAATAAGGGGCAGTATATTGGAGATGTTGATTCTTTTTTCAACGAAGCTTTTTTTAATGGAAGTGTTAATGGGGAACAAAAAGATATTCTTGTGGGCGCAACTCACAGTGATTTAATTCTCTCGCTTAATGAAAAATCAGAAAAAGTTAGTGTAGTTGTTTCTCTTTCAAATATTTCCATAATTATCAGACAGACAGACCCGTGGCATGTTAATTTTACTCTTAGTTTTTATTTAATCATGGAAGACAAATCTGATTTGGCTCGCTGGGAAAAATCGCAAAAAATTTCTGCTTTAGTTCCTGTGTCTGGATTTGAAGACCCTCTTTACATCATAAATACAAATGCTAAAATATCAAGAAAAATTAATTCTACAATTTACGACGGAAATTATGTTCAGGGAACAAATGTCAGCAATCTGTTTAATCATTTAAACAGAGGATATTATACTGCAAACCCCTCTGCTCCAAGTTTTTTGAAAAGACTTGAAGGTAATTTATCTTCTGATGAAAATGGAATAGAAAGTTTTGTTGATTTGTTTGAACTTTCAAGCCAGGGAATTTTGACAAAAGATAAAACTTCTGTGGATTATCTTTATTTTTCTTCAGATAATCCGGCGTCTTATAATATTTTAGGCATGCCTTCCTGGTTTAAAATAGATTCAGAACATCTGGAATTTTATAATGCAAGTGCTCTGGCAAGTTGAAATTAAAAATGCAAATATAATTTTATATAAAGTAATTTCTTAACATTATAATGTTTACATTGAAAAAAATTAACGACTAATTATCTTAAAATTTTGCTCCTCGCTTCGCTCGTCGGATTTATTTTAATTAAGTAGTGGAAGAAACTACTGATTATTATAATTAGAGATTATTTAATCAAATTGCCGACGAGAATTTACATACTTCAATTTTATTAATCAGCGAGTTTTACTAGCAGATATTTTTCTTACTAATCTTATATTAAATTATCCAATCATTTTATCTTATTTTTAATTTTAAACACAAACCTTTTCTTTCGGAATTTTTGTTGCAGTATAATAACAGGAAATATTTTTGTTCGCATTTTCTCCTTTTATTATCAATTCTGTTTCTAAATTTTGTTTTTTATTTGGATTTATTAAAGTGTTTGAAAATAAACTGGCAATAATGTCTTTTCTGTTTTCCTCATTATAAAAACTAAATTTAATTTCAAATTCTCCTCCGATGGTTTTATCAAAGTTAATAACTTCCACAGAGCATTTTGCAGTTTTATCAACACATAAATTTTCTTCTTCAAGATTGCATATAGAAAATTCATTTAAATTTACAATGGAATAACTTATCTGCCTATAAGAACATGAAGAGCCAGAATTAGTTGCTGTTGAAGAGTCAGAACTGCTGCTTCTGTCGCTGGAAGAATCTCCATCAAAATAGCTGCCGGTTATTGTTTGTTTATTGCTTTGATTATTTATTATTTCTTCTTCCAGATTATCTGAATTATATTTTGTTATGTTATTAAATAAATTTATATTTTCCGGATTTTTTATAAAATTATCATAATAAAAAAATATTGCGGTTAAAACAAGAACCACTGAGATTAAATATATTATAAAAATTTTTAATTTTTGTATTTTCATCATTTATCAAGAAGAAGGAAATTTATAAAAGTTTCTTAACTGATAGAAATATTTATAAACAAATTTATCTTCGGAATGTTAATCTAAAAGGAGGTTATGATATGATAAATAGAAGAGGACAGGCTGCTATGGA
>CAYITA010000011.1:0-13827 GCA_964366165.1 Candidatus Woesearchaeota archaeon | reverse complement strand
TTCTTTTTCTCTCTTCCTTCAATCTATCTATTTCTGCCTTGAGTTCAGCAGTTCCATAATATCCCTGCTTTTTCCACAATTTTAATTTATTCAATAAACCATATAGTTTTATTCTTCTTGATTTTCTTTTCAAATTTCTAATTCTCTCATTGATTATCTTTTTCTTTATTTTTCTTTCATATTTTTCTTTTTTTCTGACAACTTTTTCCAATCTCTTTCTTATTTTTATGATTCTTCTTCTCTCTTTTCTTTCTTCTCTTGCCTTCCTATATCTGCCGAATAAAGAAGAGAAAATCGATGATTTGCTCTGTCTTTCATTTTTTTTGAAGAATTTTTTTCTTATTTTTTCTTCTTTTCTTTTTTCTCTTGCTCTTTTAAGATTAGTGAAAAATTTAGTCAAAATGCCTTTTTCTGCTGGTTTCTCAGGGAATATTGAAACAGGTTGTTGTAACTTATAATCTCTAATTCTATTAACAAAAGATTTTTCCTTGCTTCTTAATTTCGCCTCTAATTTTTCTATTTTAGCTTCTAAATCTGCAGTTCCATAATATCCTCTTCTCTTCCACAATATTAATTTCTTCCGGAGTTTTTCTAGAAGCCATTCATCAGGAGATTTCTTGACAACTAATTTCTCTACGAAAACAGGTTCAAATTCTGGTTTTTCTTCTGCTCTTCTTGTTATTATTGATGCGAACAATTTCTTAAACCATTTAGATATTTTTCTCTCCTTCTCTTTTGACTCTCTTCTTGTTGCAGGTTTGAAAATTCTCATCACATTAGAAATGCCGTCGTAAATACTCTCTCTAATATTCTTTCTCTCTCTTCTCTCTTTGCTCTTCCAGTATACAAATATTAATATCCATAAAACCAACCAAGAAACAATTATTGCTATCGGCAACCAGTTGAAGAAATCATAAGGAGTAAAACAATCAGGACAATTAGGGCCACCGCAATCCACCCCCACTTCATCAAAATTTTTCAACTCATCAAAACAATAATCGCAATAACCTGTAAAATTTGTCAATACAAATGAAATATCTACTTTGTTTAATTTAATATCTGCGACTTTTTCCTGCTTTATTCTGCTAACTAATTTTTTTGTTTCTTCATTGTATATTTCTACATATTTTTCATTGCACCATTCTGTTTGCTTGACAGTTATAGGAATTCCGATACTGCATTCTGCTGTTTCGGTTTTATTTTTCGCGCATCTGGATAAATCCATGCAGATTCTTTCATGCAAACCATTTATATCTTTAAATTTATTCAGGGCGTCATTAATCGAATAATCTGCATTGCATTCCCCCCAATCATCGCATTTCCATCTAACATTTAAACACGGTTTTCCATTCTCATCAAAATAAGTTACATTAAGTTTTTCTTTGCATTTTCTTACTTCTGTTTTATCAGGCAAGTTGCATAAAGGATTAGTATTATAACATGTTCTAATTTGTATCAATTGATTTCCAGGAGAAAGGGCTACTTCTCCAGATATTCCAAATTCAAATATGACTGTTTCTCCCAGATTAATCTCTTTTGTAATTGGATCAGATTCTATAATAACTTTAACTTTTCCGTCGTTAAATTGATCAACTCTAAATTTATGCGGCTCAGTTACATTTGCATCAGAATTTTGTGTTTTAATTTTCTTAGATTTTAAAGTTATATTACCGTTTTCATTTGATATATAAGTTATTGAAAATTTGTCTCCTTTATTTATAGAGAAATCCACTATTTGTCCAATTTTAATAATTTTTTGTTCTGTTACAATGCTGTTTTCATCTTCTATAATAAGATAAAATCTAAATGTTGTTTCATTTGTTAGATTAATTGGGTAAGAAAAAGATTCAATAATACAACTATTTGAACAGCCATCTCCTGAAACAACATTTCCGTCGTCGCAGGTTTCTGGAGTTTCAATTAAATTATTTCCACAAACAGGTTTGATAATGCAAACCCCATCTGCACAAGATTGTCCTTTAACACATTTCTTATCGCTGTTCCATTTCAAACACCCATTATTATCTTTTTCACAAACCTGATATTTAGTTGAACTTGAACATGCCTTTTCTCCTTCAATCTCACATTTATTTATATTTGAACAAACACAATTTCCATCATCCTCACAGATTAAATTTTTTGAGCAAGCATAATCTTTCCAGATTAAACTAACTGTCTTTGTCAACAAACTTTTTTTCTCAACACAAGATTGATAATAATTATTCTTTTTAGGATGACACTGTTTATCTCCAAGTTTACATTCATATTTTTCCTTAAACAAATCAATTATTGCATTACCCGTAGGTAAGGAGATTATTGAAAATTCAATTTTATTTTCAGGTTGAATTGAAGCAATTACTCCTCCTGTCATTCCGCTATTAGTAAATCCGCCATAATTATCTGGATTGCCTAAGAAACATTTACCCCATTCTCCACACTGCTGATATTGAGAATCTTCACAATTAATTGCAACACACTGCGCATTTTCACAAACTTTTCCAATTTCGCACAACAATGAACTCCATTCGCTCCATTCTAAACAAGAATCTGCATCATAATTGCCACAGGTTCTTGATTGAAGTGAAGTCAAGCTAGCACATGAAGTTTGAACTGAACCCGAAGGGGAGCAATCGTTAGAACATCCTCCGCCTCCTCCACCACCGCCTCCCCCGCCTTCACTCGCACAAGCACTTGAACATCCATCTCCTGAAACAATATTTCCGTCGTCGCAGGTTTCAGGAGTTTCAACTAAAGTATTTCCGCAAATTGGTCCGTCAATAATTGCAACATCTGCATGAGAAGTTGAAGCCAAGAAATTTGCATAATCATCGTCGGAAATTCTAATTTGCCATCTTATCACACTATCAAAAGTTTTGTTAACAACAACATGACTTTCAAATTGTCCTGTTGAAACATTGTAAACTCTTTTGTTAGAAACATAAACAGAGTCAGGATAATACTGGTTTGCTCCAGAACCCATCGCACTAACATTCACATCTTTCGGCTGATACAAAAAAGTTCCTGAAGAATTTGTTTTTGTAACATTAAAATAAAATACTGCTGTCTGCGCATCTACATACTGCGACGCTATTCCTTTATTCCCAGGATAACGCGGAATTGTATAAACAACTATTGAAACATTTACAGAAGTAGAATTATAATAAGCATCGTAATCTGATGTTGAATAATTAACACTGAAATTATATATTCCTGCAGGATATAAAGATTTATCATAAGAATAAACTGCCCTTCCGCTCGCATTAGTTAAATTGCTTGCTAAATAACTTTCGTTGAAATAAAAACTTACATTTATATTCGGAATTTTAGCTCGTGTTCTATTGACATAAACATCTGAAAAAAGATTCACAAAATTAGGAACTATGCCTAAATCATCTTCCAATGTATTCCCTGCACCTCGCACAATTTCTTGATTATTTATAGGAGAAGTAATATTTATTGCAGAAATTTCAATATCATCTAATATTCCAAATCTTCCTGCAAGAACATTAACATATCTGCTGACAGCCTGAAATCCAGAAATAAATCTTTGTGAAAAACTTGTGGAAGTTGAATTTGAATTCACAGCTCCGGCATCGATTTTGTTTCTTCCAGAATAACTAGAACTATCTATTTGAAAAGCGAATAAACTCGACGCTAGTAAAATAATTATAAATGCAAATAAAAATATTTTTAAGAATTTTATTTTCATTTTGCTCTTCCTTTCAAATAATGTAATTTACAATTTCCAATAATTCTAACATCAATAACTTTAGCTCCCTCGAGATTCATCAATGCCATCGCAGTAGTTATTCTCGAGACTTTTGTTTTTTCAGAAAGTTCTTGAATTGTCAATCCGCGATTATCTTTTTTAAGAATTCCTTTAATTTGCTCTATTACTTTTTCTATCTTCCCAGTATTAACCATTCTCTTTAAAAATTACAAATTTTTAACTCATTTAACTCTTGCAAGTTAAAGATTTTCAAACTATACAATAGCGTATAGCATTAATAATTAATATTAGTGTATATAAAGATTTCTATTGTAGGAAGAAAAAGATATTTTTGAAAAAGAAAATTGCACTCGCTTTTACTCGCGATTTCGCACGAGTAATTTATTTTTTTATTTACTCTCTACCACGAAATTGCTCGGCTCGTGAGATTTTTGATATTAAGATAATAGAACAACAACCAATAATTAATTTATCAACGATGTTTTCTACATACTTATTTTACATCAATCTGCGATGAAGGAGCAGGTATTTTTAATTTCAACCCACTAATTTTTTCTGCTCTGCTGCAGCACATGCTTTTTTCCAGGTGCTCCAAGTCTGCCGAAATAAACCATCTTCTTTTAATTTCTTCGCATTTTTTTCAAGAAATTTGCATGTAACAGAATCAGAACAATATCCAGAACCAATTTCCACACCATATTTTTCTTTTAATTTTGACATTTCAAATTCTCTTATTTCTTTTGCAATTATCGACGCTGCTGAAACCGAGATATGATTTCTATCTGCTTTGTGTTCGCAGAAAATTTCTAAGTTAGAAAGATTTTTTATTTTTGTTTTCAAGAAATCCTGCCATCTAGTTATGTTCGGAGAAGGGCAGTCAACTATGACTTTTATTTTGTTGAATCCTTTATTTATTTTATTAATTATTTTCGCAGCTGCGATTGCTTCAACCTCATTTAATTTTATTCCATCGTCGTTGTTTCCATCAATTTCTGTCGGAGAAATTACAACAATTTCAAATGTCTCTGCTTTTTCTTTTATGAAATCTGAAAGGAATGCTCTTCTTTTTGGAGTTAATTGTTTTGAATCTCTCACGCCTTTTGCCTTGAATTCTTTTTCATCTTTGTCGTCGATTAAACATCCAGCAAGAACCATTGGCCCTATAACCGGGCCTCTGCCCGCATCATCTATTCCCAAAATTAACATAAAAAAATAAATCGGAACGAGTTTATAAATTTAATTTCGCTGGAGTTTATGTATAAAAATTTAGAAATCGAATATAAAAATTTTGCTCGCTTCGCTCAAATTAATTGCTACGAGCCAGTCTATCGACATGGCTCTTCGCTGAAAAAATAATTAATGACTAAATAAATTTTTATCGCATTACTTCAATTCTCAAAAATTTTTCCCTGACGCAGTCTGGAAAAATTTCATCAATCTCGAACAACTTGTTGCGAGCAAAATATTTCAGTTAATTTTAAAAGGAACTAGTTCTATGTTTTTATATAGCGGGGTGGAGCAGCTTGGAGTGCTCGCAGGGCCCATAATGAGAAGAACCTACGGTTCTCCTTCACAATCTCTCCCTCTCGACGTTGTTGGGCGATTTTTTAAATTGCCTCCGTCGAAAATCGCGAGAGAAAAATCTCGAATAAAATCGAGAGACGGGTAACCCTGAGGTCGCGTGGTTCAAATCCCGCCCCCGCTATAAAATTCTGGCGTGATTTGAAAAAATCCCTATTCACAATTTCGCACGAGTTATCAATTATTTTTATTTACTCTCTACCACGAAATTGTTCACCCCCGCTATAATTTTTAAAAAATTAATTTGGGATTTGAAATCTTAAAAAATAATTATCCTATTCGTTTCATCTCATGACAATAAAAAAAAGACTTTTATTATTTAACCTCAACAAAATTTTATCATACTACTTCAATTTTATTAATCTGCGACGAAGGGGCAGGTATTTTTTAACGGGTTTTTTTATGTGGTATCCGTCGGAGGCAATTAAAAGATGCCACCGTTCAGTGCTTAGAGGAGATTTAAAAAGAACCAGCAGGTTCTTTTTAACAACAATACAATTTATCAAACCCTTTTCCCTCTTCAATTTTTCCAAAAGGATTTCCATATTTCCTGACATTATTTATCATTTCCTCGACGCTGTCTGGCTCTATTTTCTTGTCAACAAGTTCTTTTCTTAATTTTTTCATCAATTCAGGCAAATCAATTTTCATCGGACAATTTTCCTTGCATTGCTGGCAAGTTGTGCAAAAAAACGCCCCATTGTCATATGCTTCTTTAGGAGATTCTTTAAAATAAGAAGAGATTACTCCTTTCGCACCTAAAAAATATTTTGCACCGTATTTCGTAAAAATCTGATGATAAACCGGACAAAAATTCAGGCACGCTCCGCAATTAATGCAATAAATTAATTCCTTAAATTCTGAATTCAAAATTTCAGTTCTTTTATTATCCAACAAAATCAAATAAACTTCTTTTGCTCCCTGCGCTCCGGTAATTAATTTATTTTGAATGTCTGCGGTTTTGCTCGGCCCTGAAATAATATTTACATAAACAGGATATTCCTGCCCAGTTCCAAAAATTCCTGCGCACTTAACAATTTTCAAAGCATCTTCCTGCGTTTTCACAATTTTATCAAAACTTGTAAGAATTATGTGCTTCTCTGGAATTCTCGACGTCAAGGAAACATTCCCTTCATTTTCCAAAATAAAAACACTCCCATCCGCACTTATGACATTTGCGCCAGTAATTCCAATTTTCGCTTTGAAAATTTTTTCTCTTAAATATTCTCTGACAAACTGAACAATATCTTCTGGAATTGGTTTAATCTCTTTTCCAAATTTTTCTTTTATTTTCTCAGAAATTTTTTCTGGAGTCAAATTTAACGACGGAAGAACCGGGTGCAAATCCTCGCCCCCAAAAATTTGAACAAGAAAATCTCCCAAATCTGTTTCAACTAATTCCTTATCTTTTAGCGCCTCGTTCAAATTAATTTCATTCGCCGTATTTGATTTTGATTTTATAACTAATTTTTCCTTTCCAATAATTTCCTTGATTTTTTTATTCGCTTCTTCTGAATTTTTAACTTCAATAATCTTTATTCCATTCCTAGTCATATTTTCTATTGCCTGTTTTTTTAATTCAAAAATATTTCCTATTGCTTCTTCTTTTATTTTTCTTAATTCTTTCCGGAATTTTTCTTTTTCCTCCTCGTCAAGAAGTTTATCTCTCTTCTCCTTATACGAATACATAATCGGCAAAATTATTTTCTGAGTTTCTTCATTTTTTTTAATTTCATTTGTTAGATTAATTTTTTTCATTTTAGTTTTTTCTCAAGTTCATTTAAACTAATATATTCAACTAAAAAATTCAACTCTTCTGGCAATTCTCCAGAAATAAATTCCTTTAAAACATATATCTCCTTTTTATTAAAATATTGAGCACACGCAATCTCTTTCATTGCCCCCCAAGAATACCCTAAACAGATAAACAAATCACTTTGTCTATTGAATTCATCTGCTTGTCTATCCCAATCACTACAAGAAATTATTTCTCCGAGTTTTGTATTGAGATATTTTTTGTAGTCTTTGTCTTCTGCTGGAATAATTAAAAATATTTTTTTGCCCTTATGTTTTAAATATCTCTCTCCAAAATATTCTAAAAGAGAATTTTTATCTGGAGTAAGAATTATTTCATTTCCAGATTCTGCAATTATTTTTGTAACTTTATCTAATAATTCTTTTCTTTCTTCTAAACTTCCTCTAAACAAACTATTTGGTCCGATTATTCCTATTTTCATCTTGACATTTCTCCTTCCCCTTCCTTTTTATTTTCATTCTCAAACAACTCACTCATTTCCTTGACATCCAAATCTTTTGCATTTTCTTTTAAATTTAAATAACACATAGGACATGGAGTAATCAAGAATTTTGCTTTTGTTTCTTTCGCCATTTTTATTCTTTCTTTTGCAATTGAATCCGCGAGTTCTGGATGATTTGATTTTACCCCGCTTCCAGCACCGCAGCAAAAAGAATAATTTTTTGCAAGTTTCATTTCTTTTAAATTTCCGGATTTTTTTATTATTTCCCTTGGCTCGTCGTAAATTCCCTCATATCTTCCCAAATGACAAGGGTCATGATAAGTAATATCGCAGTTTAATTTTTTCGGATTAATTTTTCCTTTTTTCATTGCGTCAAAAATTGTTTTTGTAGTATGCTCAACTTTAATATCCCAATCTGGAATTAATTCCGGATAAGTTTTGTTAAACATGTGAAAACATGCAGGACAGGAAGTTATTATTTTTTTCACTCCTCTCTCTTTGAATAATTTAAAATTTTTTTCAGCCAGTTCTTTTGCTTCTTTGATATGCCCTGCATTTAAAATCGGATTCCCACAGCAAACTTCTAAATTTTTCAGCATGATAAAATCTATTCCAATCTGATTCAGAATTTTTTTATAATTTTCTTCCAAATCTTTTGCTACAAATTTTGTCAGGCATCCAGGATAATACAAAACATTCCCTGTTAAAAATTTATCAAATATTTTCATCTTCAAAATTTCCTGTTTTGATGAGGCAAAAAATTTCCTATTTTTTTCATAAAAATACGAGTTTATATCACTATAAAAAACTTTTTGATTTGTTAAACAAGTTCATAATTTATATCAGCATTCACTTCGTTAATGATATTGATATAATTAAGTAATAGAAAAAAAACTACTTTATTACATGATTATCATCGTGTTTTTATATCACTAATTTTTATCAATCTGCGAAGCAGTAAATTATTCAAAAATATATTTTTGTTAATTATAGAATTTATTTTTACACCCAATTATAAATAGAATTCAAAAGATAAACCGCAAGACCAATCATAACAATTCCTGCAGCTAATCTCATCCACTTTTTATTATTCTCTACAATAATTTGTATTTTTTCGGTTTTTATTCCGTAGTGGATTACCAAAACAATTATAATCAACGGCAAAACAAAAATAAAATTATACAATAACAAATAAGGAATTCCGAAAGTTTTATTGATGCTCATTAAACTTAAAATAGCAAGATAAATTCCTCCAGTGCAAGGAAGTTCAACTAATGCGACGACAATTCCCAAAATAATTACTGCAGAAAGTGTTCCTTTTCGAGCCATTCTTTCCAAAGCAGGTTTCACACTCACAGGAATTTTTAAAGAGATACCTCTGCCGTACCAAAAAAAATCTTTTATCTCAATTAACCCTCCAATAAAAACTAAAATTCCTGCAACAATTACAAAATAATTAATAATGCCTGAAAACTCATTCAGAAATTTTATGATTCCAAGTCCAGCAGAAAAATAAACCAAAAAAATAATAAAAATATAAGTTAATCCATATTTCAAAGCCCGTTTTGACGACGCTGTTGAAAGAATTGTCGCAAGCAGGAAAATCAAAACTCCAAATGCGCACGGATTTATAGAATCAATCAAAGCAGCAATAATAATGCTTCCTAAAGTTATTTTATCTTCAAAACTTCTTGTTTTGAATGAGATAGAAAATTTCCTATTTTCTTTATTTGCATCGGGATTATCTGAAGAAATTCCTCCAGAATCTGTTTGATTATTCAACTCGCAATTAATAATATTATTTTTAAGATTTTTTATTATTGAACTATCTCCGATTAAATAAGAATAATTTTTTTCACATTCTATAACTAAAAAAGGAATTCCTTTTTGATTTTGGCTTACTCCCAACTTATCTGTAAATTCTTTATACTTATCTCTATTTGATTGATTAAGATAAACCTCCAAACTATAAATTTTAACATTTTCTATTACTGAAACCTCTTCCAAAACTCCAGAATCAATAACATTTTCGCAATGAGAGCATCCAATTCCCCAAAAAAAATAAACATTTTTTTGGTTTTCATCTACGGCAGATGTATTGCCGATTAAACTTAAAGAAATTATTAAAAAGGCAAATGCTAAAATATAAAAATTTTTAATTTTCATAAATATTAGGGACGAAGAATATTTATAAATCTTTATCAAGAATCGAATTTAAAAATTAAATAAAATCTGTTCTCTTGAAAAATCTCGAAGACAAATTTATTTTGCCAATAATAACGATAATTATTTAAATAACTTTTCCTATATTTTTTAATGGTAAAAAGAGTGCCAGGATTATTTATAATTTTGAGCTTTATTTTAATAATTCTAATTTTTTCTATTAATATTGTCTCTGCACTCTCAATTGCCGATTTTTTTAAAGATTTATTTACAAAAGAAAAGCCTCAACCACAATATTCTGCTCCTTCTAATATATTTTCTTTTGCAGTTCTGGGAGACAGCAGAGGAGCAAATGCGGGGGTGAGTGCAACTCTTAGAATTCTCGCTGGTGATATAAAAAATAAAAATCCGGATTTAGTTCTTTTCACAGGAGATTTAACTAAAAGCGGAGATGGTTTGAATGAATGGAAAAATTATATGGGCACTCTCTTCGGAAAAACTTTCCCGCAATATGGAAATCACGATACTGGCAGTTTAACTAATTGGCTTTCCACTTTTCGCGCTTCAGATGCTTCTTTTCAAAATTTACAAAGTTTAGGAGTTCAAAATTACAGAGAACTTAGTGGATATGAAAAAAGAGTTTATTCTTTCGACTATAAAAACACGCATTTTATTTCTTTGAATATCGTAACAACAAGTCTAAGTCAGGACCAAAAAACTTGGCTAGAAAATGACTTGATTAATAATCGTAAGGAGCATAATTTTGTTTTTTGGCATATCCAAGCTTATTCTATGGATGGACATTCTCCCATTAATACAGCAGACAGAAATTTTATGTTTAATTTATTTTTTGATTATGGCGTAGAAGCTGTATTTGTAGGCAACGAACATTTATACGGAAAATATATAGTTGATGGAACACAATTCGGACATTCTGGAAAACAAATTTATCAGTTTATTAGTGGAGGTGCTGGTGCTCCACTTTACAGTTGTAAGTCTGGTCTCCCTGCTAATTCTGTATGTGAAAAAACATATAATTATGAAATAATAAATATTGATGGCTCAAAAGTTACTGTAAAATCTTATAGAAGCGACAATTCTGAAATAGAAACTATTTACATATCTTCTCTTCCGGGTACTTTACCTCCCCCCAATAATATAACTTCTCCTAATGTGCTTTCTCTCTCTAATCGTGCTATTTGTGGAAGTAATAATATTCCAGATACAATGTATATTGAAGAAAGCAGAACTGTTTTTATTGATTTATTAAACAACGGCATTAATTCTCCCTGGGATTCTACAATAACAAATCCTTATAGACTCGGTTCTCAACAACCACAAGATAATTCTATTTGGAGTATTGGTAGAGTCGACAAAGTTTGCAATGTTGATTTATCTCTTTGTTCTTCAACTCCTCCAGTTCTTTTAAAACCAGAAAATAATATTCCGGGAGCAACTGGATGGTATAGATTTTGGTTTAATATAAAAGCCCCACAAACTCCTGGAGAATATTCCTCGTATTGGAAAATGGTTCAGGATGGTATTGAATGGTTTGGAGAAACTTGCGGAAAAAATATAAATGTAATTCAGATATCAGCGCCGGCGCCTACACCTCCACCAAACTCTCAACTAAAAGACGACTCAAATTGCGGTTCTAATAGCATCCCAACACAAATGATATCAGGAGAAACAAAAACAATTTTTATTGATTTATTTAATAACGGAACAACTCAATGGGATTCAACTCTCTCTGTAAATCCTTACAGACTTGGAGCAGTTGCAAATAATAATCGCTGGGGATTAATTAGAGTAAAAACAGTTTGCACTCAAGCAAATCCATCTCAATGTTCATGGCAAAATGCAGTTTTACTTACACCTTCAAATCATCTGCCAGAGCCCAATGTCAGATATTATAGATTTTATTTTAATATAACTGCTCCTCAAGTAAACGCAACAACGAATTTCCCTTCTTATTGGAGAATGGTTCAAGAAAATGTAAAATGGTTTGGAAGCACATGCGGAAAAAATATCACTGTTTTGGCAATTGCAACTCAAGTTGCAACTCAAGATACAAGCCCCCCACAAATAATAATTAATAATCCGCAAAATACTATTTATTCAATAAACTCTGTGATTTTCAACATATCATTAAATGAAAATGGAGATTCATGCAAATACACCCTGAATAATTGGGTCAATAGCATAAAAATGAACAAAGAAACAAATACAAGGTTTAGTTATGTAAATTCAAGTATAGGAGAAGGAAGTTATACTGTAAAATTTTCATGTAATGATACAAGAGGAAATATCAATAATACTGCCAGCATATCTTTTAGTATAAATTTAAGTACAAATAGTTGCACTAGTGTGGTTTGCGGGACAAATGCATATTGCAATTCTTCAGCAGGAAATTGTGTTTGTAATTCAGCATATAAAGATTGCAATAATAATATTTCAAATGGTTGTGAAGTGCTGCAGACAGCAAACTGCTCTCAATGCACTTCTGGAGAAACAAGAGAATGCTTAATTAATCAATCATCAACAAGAAGTTGTTTAAACAATACTGGTTGCATAGGCTCTCAAGAATGTAATGAAACAGGTTTCTGGCAAGAATGTCAACAAATTGGAAATGACGACGACGATAATGGTGATGATGATGATAATCTATTAAACAGAACCCAAAATCAGACTAGACAAACAACGCCAGAGTGCACCTCTAATAGTTCTTGCTTGGAAAATCAGTTCTGTAAAAATAATCTCTGTAAGGATATATCATGTACAGGAGAGATTAAAAACCATTCATGTATTGAAAAAAAATCTTCTAATAAATACGCTATTCTCTTTTATTTATTAATTTTTATAATAATTTTGGCGATTTTAATTAAATTGCTACTAAGAAAGAAAATAATTCAAAACTCAGTGAAATGGAATTTAATTCCCCAAAAAAAATAAATATTTTTTGAGTTTCATCAATGGTGAAAATATTTACAAGCTTTTTGATTTATTTAGATATTAAATTTTTTAAATAATCCAGGAAAACTCAAAACCAAAATATTTCTGATTTCTCCTTTATAAAAATACAAAGAAATAGAAGTAACTGCGATTAAACCAATCACTGAAAGATAAATTTGAACAATATCAGAATAAAGAATTCCCTTGATTAAATAAATTGTAAAAAAAGTGTTGGGCATATTTCCTAAAAGAGTGGCAATAAAATATCTTCTAAGATTTATTTTCATAACTCCGCCCAAAAGATTTGGAATTTTTGGCGGAACGAAAAAAATCGCGCTTAATATAAAAATAGTTTTGAAATTATCTTTTTCAAGTATTTCGTCGAATTTTTCTAATCTTGCATTTTCTTTCATTAGTTTATTTTTGACATATTCTTTTCCTAATTTTCTGGAAATATAAAAATCAATTACTGAACTTCCCATAATTCCTATCATTGAAAAAATAAAAACTTCTGTTATTGAAAAAAACACAGTTCCTAGGGAAGTCATAACACTGACAGAAAAAGAAAAAGTTGTCAAAACAATAAATAAAAAAACATAAAGAAAAGAGGCAAGGGTTGGATTAAAAGAAACAAAAATGCTAATGGAAGATGGATTCAACCCAAAATATCCTGAGAACAAAGCTACAAATAAAGAGAAGGAAACAAAAATCAGGAAAATTGCAAATTTAGTTTTAGTGTTCATCTTAAAAATTTCCTGATTTGAATGATGTGAAAAACCTCTTGTTTTTCTCATATTATTTTCTTATGATTTTTCTGTATTTTAAATCAACAAGATAATTTTTCTTTGAATTATTTTTCGTGAGTTCAACTTGGGCAAATTCCCTATCCCTAATATTGTAAATATTTCCAAATTTTATTTGATAATCCTCGAGTTTCATGCTTTGATTAAATAATTCGATTATTTCTTGTTTTTCTGAATTTGTTATCGCTCTTGTTTTCTCCTGAAAAATCTGAAAATAAAAAATATGAAACAAAAAATTAAGAACAAAAATAACTGCGACTATCAATAAAAAAATTCCTAAAATAAGTGACTTTCTCATAAGATGTTTAAGAATTCATAATATTTAAAAGTGTCTCTGATA
>CAYITA010000010.1:11647-15476 GCA_964366165.1 Candidatus Woesearchaeota archaeon | reverse complement strand
TTTAACCTCGCGACTTTTTTGCTTATTCCCAATTCATCGACAACATTCACAACCTCGTCGATATCTTTGTAAACCTGCGGTGCTTCTTCTGCTAATGATTTTATACTTCCGGATTTTATTTCAATTCCTTTTTTTTGAAGTTCTTTTTTAACATCTTCACCAATTATATTTCTCAACGCGCCACTTCTGCTCAAAACTCTTCCAGCTCCATGAACAGTGCTTCCCCATGTAAGTTCTTCTGCTTTTTTTGTTCCGACTAAAACATACGACGAAGTTCCCATGCTTCCAGGTATTAAAACCGGCTGCCCGATTTTTCTATATGCGTCAGGAATTTCTTTTCTTCCTGGCCCAAAACTTCTTGTCGCGCCTTTTCTATGCACGCAGACAATTTTCTTTTTTCCGTCGACAAAATGCTCCTCGAATTTTGCGATGTTGTGGCAGACATCATACAAAACATCAATTTTTATTTTTGGAAAAATATTTTTTAATTCTTCTCTAATCCAGTGAGTGATTAATTGTTTGTTGGCGAATGCAAAATTAACTGCTGAGCACATTGCTCCATAATATTCTTTTCCGAGCTTGCTTTTTATTGGAGCATTAATTAATTCTCTGTCAGGCAAATTCTCAAACCCATATTCATTTTCCATTAATTTTATGTAATCACTTGCAACCTGATGTCCTAATCCCCGGGAACCGCAGTGTATCATAATTGTCACCATGTCTTTTTCAAGCCCGAAAACTTTCGCAGTGTCTTTATCAAAAATATCCTCGACAAACTGAACTTCTAAAAAATGATTTCCTGCTCCGAGAGTTCCAACCTGCCCTATTCCTCTTTTTTTAGCGCGCTGGGAAACTTTGCCAGCATCAGCATCTTTCATGCAACCCTCTTCTTCTGTATGCAGATAATCTTCTTTAATTCCAAAACCTTTTTCAACAATATATTTTGCACCACCTTCGAGAAGTTTGTCTAATTCTTTGTAATCTATTTGAAAGTTGCTTCCTCTTCCGACGCCAGAAGGAATTTTTTTGAAAAGCATTTCAACAACTTCTTTTTGCTTTGCTAAAATATCTTTTTTCTTCAAATTTGTTTTCAGCAAACGAACAGAGCAATTAATATCATAACCAACTCCGCCCGGACTTATTACTCCTTTATCGACGTCAAACGCAGCAACTCCGCCAATTGGAAAACCATAACCAATATGTATGTCGCTTAATCCAATCGAATATTTTTGTATTCCTTGCAATGTCGCTACATTAACAACTTGCTTTATCGCGTCTTCTTCTATTGCGTCAAATAATTTTTCTGAAAGAAAAAATCTTCCAGGAACCAGCATTTTTCCTTCTTTCGGAAGTTCATAGATATTCTCGGAAATTTTTTTTAGTTTGGATTTGAAGGACATGAAATTATTATCTTTTTAGAATTAATTAATCTTTCTATTCTGTTAAGTCAAAGTTAATAACTTAATATTTGCACTTCGTGGATTAACTTATTAAGATAATAGAAGAACAATGTTTTATTAGATTTTTATCGATGATGTTTCATATTACTAATTTTAATCAATAACAAATGCGAAGCGTTGCAATTTTTCTTCTGAATAGAAATTTTATGTTTTATTATTAATTAATCTTTCTGTTTTATAAAATCAGACTGTAACTTAACATTTGCACTCACTTCGTTTGTATATTGATAAAAATTTAAGTAATCGAAGAAACAACTTATTGTTAGATTTACCGACGAGGATTCGCATTATTTAATTAATCCTAATTCGCGTCAGCGCATTTTTTCTCTTTCCCCTCTCAACCTTTTTTTATTTTTTCCAAATTTTCCTTCAAATTCTTTTCTTCCTTCTCTTTTTCCCTGCCCTTTCCAATTTCTTTTCAACAAATTTCTTCCTGAATTTTTCTTCTGATTTCTTCCAAATTCCCTTTCTTCCAATAATTATCCCTGCCACAACTAAAATTAAAATTATTACAGCGACAAAATAAATCAAATTATTTTTCTCTCCGCAATTTCTTTCTACTTCTTCTCTGTTTTCTGCTGTTCCGCATCCATTTGCATCAATACAGTTTTTTGTTTGTTTTCCGTCGATACATTCATTCCACTCGTCGCAAATCCAATTTTCAGTGCATGAACAAACTTCTGTTTCTTTTGGTTTTATCAAAGTAAGATTACAATTCTCATTTTTCCAGCATGTTCTTTTTTTGTTTCCGTTTTCACAAACACTCCATGCAGAACAATCCCAAGGAATACATGTCGATAAATAAGAAACACATTTTTTATTCTGGCAAACATCTCCTTTTGAACATTCATTGTTATTTTCGCATTTATTTGATAGTGTGCTTCCACTACCACCTCCCCCGCCACCTCCTCCACTTCCAGTTCCCGACGAGCAAACACCACAATCACCAGAACAAGTTGAGCAAGTTTCTCCAGCATTGCAATTTCCGTCGCCGCAGTATTCTCCTTCAACCAAATTAAATTCTGAAAAATGCTGAACAAAAATTGTGTAATTATTTCCCACATAACTTATTTCCAAACATCTGTCGCATATTTGATTGTCAACTAAAATTTTTGGTTTGATGAAATTTACATTGTAAAATTGCAAAATTGCCGACGAACTTTCATTGAATCCTAAACTAGTTAAATTTACAGAAATATTATTTTTATTAATATTTATTGAAGAATCAAAATCAACTTCCTCGACATTATAGGAATTATTCACGAAAATTATTGTTCCATTTTCTTCAACTCCGAGCATAAAAATTTTCATTTCTCTTAACGCATAATTGGAATTATTGAAATTTGTACTAAGTCGCTCACTGAATTTGCTTGAATTAGGCAAAACACATCCATTTACTCCAACCGAATTATTCGGCATTGTTTGAGGGCATTTGTCAATTAAATCTGAAACTCCGTCGAGGTCTGAATCAATTTCCACACATCTAGCTCCCAAACAAATTTTATTTATTTCAGAACAATTTTCAATAATCTCTGTTTCTGTTGAAGTTGCATTCAAACAATTTCCAAAATCGCAATAGCCTTCAGTTATTTCTCTTTCGCGAATAATTGAATTTTCAGAACAAAAATTATTTTCCCATTCTCCAATATTGTCTTGCAAAGAACAATTTTGAATTATTACAGATTCGTCGGTATAATCACATCTTGAATTTGTTGTTCCGGGATTTGCACAATTCCATGTTCGATTAATTTGATTAAGTTCTTCTTCGCAGAAAGCACTTCCAATCAAACCATCTATTCCACAATCCAATTTTGATGAGCAGATTATTTCGCATATAGGATTTAAATCACAAACAGAATCTGCGCAATCAGAAAAATAATTGCAATTATTATCTATATCATCGTCGCAAATTTCTGTAGCATTTGGATTTATATTTCTATTATTATCATTGCAATCAAATCCCAATCCCGGACAAATATTGAAATTATCTCTGTCATTATCTATTGGAGTATGAGCTATTGTATCATTCAATTCATTGCAACTATCTGCGGTGCACGCAATACCATCGTCGATTATTGGAGGAATTCCAGCAACACATGTTCCTAAATTGCAGGTTTCCATACCATCACAAAATAATTCGTTATCACAATTCTGCAAATTGCTCCACGCCGAACCGTCGCTGTTGCAAATTTGAATAACACTTCCAAAACATCTTCTTTCTCCAGAATTGCAAATTCTCACAATAACATCAACCTCAAAATTTCTCGACATCAAATAATTTTTATTATTGCTTGTGTCATTGCAATATGCTCTCACAACATAATTTCCGTCGCTAATTGAATTATTTGTAGCATTAAATATTGTTTTCA
>CAYITA010000010.1:6013-11547 GCA_964366165.1 Candidatus Woesearchaeota archaeon | reverse complement strand
ACAACATAATTTCCGTCGCTAATTGAATTATTTGTAGCATTAAATATTGTTTTCAGGGAATTCGCACTCATCGTATAATTTTTCAATCCATTATTCAAACTGTATTCACAATATCCGACTTCATTCAGGGAAAAATTAAAATAAATTTCTGATGTTCGATAAATTATATTTAAAGGGGAATTAATACTGACTAAAGGGGAAGTTGTATCTATTTGACAATCCATATAATCCCTTAAATCAATCAAACCATCGCAATCATCATCGACAAAGTTATTACAAATTTCTGTTGCTCCAGGATATATTTTATCATTATTATCATTGCAATCTAAATTAGCATTGGAATCATCCAAATCAAAATCCAGCACAGAATTATCTATGGCCAAAGCAATTTCATCTGAACCAATGTTGCTTATTATTGTGGTATTTCCAGAAAATTGTCGTGTTTTAGTTGTTATCACATGCCCCTCATTATTAAAATAAAATATTTTTCCTCTTATTGCCTTGCTTAAGACAAAAACCCTGTTTTTTGTTGTGAATAATTTTTTATCTCCTTGCACATATCCCTCTCCAATTTCAGTTATATTTATCGGAAACATAAATGTTGTTGGAAGTGGAGTTTTATCTGCCAAATCAAAAGAAAAATGATAGTAATATGTTAATAATCCATCTTGCAAATTTCTTCTTACATCATCCATTAGCAGTGTCCGGTTCATTCTTAAATAACAATAAATCCCTCCGCTGCCGCTCCTCGAAAGTCCTATCGGAGAAGAAGAAAAATGTCCTTTTCCCTCAAAATTATAGGGAATGTATTTTGTATTGTTTTTTTGTGTTCCGGTTTCAGTCATAGAAAAGATATTTTTATTATTTATTCTCTCTGAAACCGGGAAAAAATTCGTAAACACCGCCCGGTTATTCCTTAAAATATAATTAATTATCATTTCTCTATGGGGGAGAGCTAAAAGACTAACCTGCCTCAACAGAGAATTATTTTTTAAATCCACACCAAGTTCATTTTTAGATGTATAAAAATTAATTCTATCATAAGTTATATAATCATAAGAGGTCATTATATCAAAAAACACTCCATCTGCATTAAAAGATTCAAGCGCTCTTTTTATTGAATTATTTAGATATATCCCCCATGTATTATTTGTTGTGGGATAAAAGAAATACCAATCCTGGTCTATTCTCTGCCATAAGTGATTTCCAGTTGCATTTATTATTTTATCATTATTAAATCTTGCATCATTCAGAGGAGCATTTAAACTTTTAAAATAATTTACAGGATTAAAATAAATAATGGCATTTGTTTCCGGGCTAATCTGCTTTAGCCTGTTTACTGAGAAGTTAAATTCTTCTGTGAAATTTCTGCAAGTTCCTGCTGGAACACAACTTTCTGTTGTTGCGTTATCCTCAAAAATCTGGAAGGCATTTCTTCCTGTGTAAAGTTCAATATACTTTATCCCCATGTATCTTATCATTTCTCTGGCATCTTCAAATTCATTGTCTTGGAAGTATTTTGTTGCACATCTGCTTAAATTTCTTGCATTTAAATTGCTTAAATTGTTAAAGTTCAGGGGATAACAGCATCCAACTGATATTGCATTGTATCTTGGCAGGGAAAAAACATAATGCGAGGTTTGTGCGAATTGCCCATCTAGCTGTTTATTTAAATTCCATTCTTTTCTTAGTTTGTTAACTATATCAAAATAATTCGTATTGTTTTGCACATAAATTTCCCATTCAAACTCTCTTGTTTCAAAAGGCTTAAATCCTAATTTAGGATAGGTTGCAGCCAAGCCAGTATTACTCTCCATTGAAAATGGAAAAGTGTAACTTGTGCTATATGCCTTAAGGAAAACCCTTAGTTTATCATCTCTGGTTATAAATAAAACACTTCCTCTTTTTTGTGGAATAAAAACAGAAGGATTTTCAGCAACTTTGCTTGATAGATAGCAAGATGAACAATTTTTTCTTTTTCCTCCGAGTCTAATTTCTGATTCGTTAAAATTTCCAATAAATCTATTTGAAATTGCAAATCCGCTAAAACTATTATTATTGTTAGAAATTCTGTCTTTTATTGCTATCTTATCATTGCTAAAAATCAGTCTTCTGGTCCAGTTGTATTTATCATTCAGGGTTTTTCCGGTGATTTCAATTGTTGTCTTATTTATTGGATTTATTGAAATGAGCCAGTCTGTGGAATTGTTATATGAACCAAAACTGTTAAATCTTCTATCATAAGCCCATCCGCCGCTGCCCTGCTCCAGGGGTTTATAATTAGGAGTTGAAACTAATGAGTGTAATGTATAATTTTCTCCATTAAAAATAATGTTTATATTTCCATTTGAAGAAATATTTACAATATATAACAAATTTGAAAAGAAGAAACCGGGTTGAGATTGTTGTATGCCAAAATTCTTAGATACGGTTATATTCCAATTATTTTTCGTATCATTGCAATATGCTCTCACAACATAATTTCCGTCGGCAACATTTCTTGTTGCATTAAATCCTGTCTTAGAAGAATTTGCAGTCATTGTATAATTCACAATTCCATTATTCAAACTATATTCACAATATCCAGCTTCATTCAAAGAAAAATTAAATTCAATTTTTGATATTCGGTAAATTATATTTTCAGGGCGTAAAATTGTAACTTGAGGCGGAGTTGCGTCGACAATACGAATATTTTTCTCGCAAACATCTCCAAATAATTCTTCAACATTATTTTTATTTTGGCTCATTTGAAATTTAAAAGAATAATTCCCAGGTTCAGATGGAGCTGTTATATTAAACCAAAACCTATACCAGCCAGGAGCCTCTGGAATTTGATTTTCAGGTTTTAAGACAACAGCAGGGGAAGAGTAACAAAATCCAGAAACATCGTTGCAAACTTTATCAATTTTCGTTATTTCCCAAAAATTATTCAAGGATTTTAAAGAATATGGATTTGCAATTGTGGAATCAAAATCAGTAAATCCAACATTTGAAATATCAATAAAAACAGTATATTGTTGATTTAAATTCATTTGATTATTAATTTCTATTGTTCCGCACATTGCATCATTATTATTTCCATCAATTTCCAATCTTTCTATTGGTTGTAAATTCGCAGGATCTATACTATAATTAAAACACTGTGTAGACAACAAATATTTGAGATATCTTGGCAGATTATCAACTTTTTCTAGTTCAATAAATTTACGATTTCCTCCAATATCAGAGCCAACTCTTGGCCAACCCATTGCAAAAAATAATTTCCAACCTTCATTTTCAACAATAAGGTTTCTTTCATTTCCATAATTCCCAAATCCATAATAAATTTCAATTACATCTTTAAACGTATTAATATTTCCCCAGCCATCTCTAAAACTGAAATTCGGAATCACGCCTTTAACAAAAACTCTCCAATCAAAATTCCCCTGTCCTCTAATTATCCCTGTAGAACATTCTGTTCTATTGATATAAGTATATTCATAATTGTTATAATTTTTTAACATATTGTTTCTTGCAAATTCAGGATAATAACCAAGAGATTTATCTCTGTTTTCCAAATTAGATACTTTCCACATTCCCTCTCTCGGGTCTGCTGTAAAAACATATCTTAATATGTCTCCATCTTTTTGAAACAAATCAAAATCATCAAATATAAAATTGTTGTTTTCATTAACATTGCCATGAACATTTAAATAATAAATTGTTCCTGTGTCTGGATTTCTAACTTTCAATCCAACATGCGCGCCAAAATCTTTAATTCTCCTCATACATTCCTTAGTACCATCATTATTTGCATCCCAATAATCAAATACCTTAACTTTTACCATATATCCATTTTTATTTATAAAATCAGTTAAATTATATGTTTTAGCTGTTGAAGTTTCATAGGGATATGTTGTTCCTATTTCCAGTTTAGTGTAATTGCAAATATCTGGATTTGTTTGAACAGAATTATAAATATCTGGCAAGATTAAATCTATACTGAAGTTTCCAATAAAACTATAATCTAATGGGCAACAATTTCCATCAGAACAATTTACAACTATTCCTTCAGGAATATTTCTATTTGTCCTTGAACAAAGAGCAACCCACCCATCATTCATACTATCTTGAAAAAAATCAAATGCTCTTGGATTTCCGTCACAAGGATTTGAAACAAGATTTTCAATTTTCCATTCTCCTGTTTTTAAATATCCCAATGGACAATTTTTTATTCTTTCATTGCAATTATCAAAATAATTAACAAGTTTAACACTGTCATCTTTTGAGCATATGTTTAACCAACCACTTTTGATGCAGTTTCCAGTAGTGTCGCAGCTTTTATCTTCTCCATCGCAGTTAGAATTTCCGACGTGAAAACTTCCAGCTAAAATAGGGTAATTTGAAGGACAGTTATATAACTGGTTGCTGCAATCATCACGACTAACAATAACTATAAAATTGTTATTTTTTGAACAAAATTGATGCAAGCCAGATTGAAGTTTTAGCGGGGGAATAACTATTTTTTGACTTCCAGATAAGGCACTTAATTCTAAATTATTTTCTTCAGGATTTTTTATTCCAGAACTATTCAAAATTAATTTAGCTGAATTTTCTTCTGAGGGGAAAGGAGCAATTGTTTCAAATACCGGATATTTATTATAATTTCCTTCAATACTTTTTTCCTTTCCATTTTCCTTTTCAGAGATAATTTTTTCTCCGCATTTCCCCTCGACAACAGAAACATCGTCGAAATAAACTGTCTGATTTGTTTTTGATTCCCGAATCTGAAGAAAAATAATCATTACACCTAAATTTGATATTGTTCTTTCTAAAGATATTTTTGTCCAATCAGGATAATTTTTTTGGAATGTCTGATTGTATTTTCCGTCGGAAAAAGTATTGATAAAACCATAATCACCTTTTACAAATGCTGAAATGCAGTATGTTTTTCCTTTTTCAACCACAATGTTTTGTTTATACAAACTAAAATTTCTCGAAGGATTTATCTTTGCCAGCGTCGTTAATTTCGCTGATTTTTTCCCAGAATAAAAAATTGAATCCTGTATGTTCGCTGTTCCTTTATTGCTTGTTATTGATTTAATCCAACTGTCTTCTTCAGATTCAAATCCAGAATTTTTTACTAAGTTTGTTTGAGGAGAATAACGCAATTCTTCAACACCGAATAAATTTTTAAAAAAATCTTCAAAAGAAAAAGCAGAAACTAAATTAAAGGACAACAAAATTAAAATTATAAATAATAACACCCTCTTATCCATAATTATCAATGGAAAAACTAATTTAAATAATTATAGGAAATCATTTTAATATCCTGAATTCTGTGTGATTTCCTATCTAGCAAACAACGAAAATTAAAGTTGTTTGCTATAACTTAAATGCAGATAGAATATATAATTTGGGCTCAAAATAATTTTTCTTGCTTCGCAAATATTAATTGCTATGAGCTAAGCTCACACTAAGGCTTTCTGCTAGAAAATAATTACCCATTATTAAAATTCTTTATCTACTTAATTTAATTCTCGACGAGAAATCTG
>CAYITA010000010.1:0-5913 GCA_964366165.1 Candidatus Woesearchaeota archaeon | reverse complement strand
CCTAAACATCAACTACAACTTGCGCAACCCATTTACCCTTATCTTTTCTTACAAACATCTGATTGTAAGTTACTGCCTTGACATCCAAATGAATTTCATAATTTTTTGCATTATCTCCAAAAATTTCTGCTTCAAGAATTAATTTTTTTATTTTTATTTTGTTTATTTTTGCAGGAAAAAATTCCTCGCTGTCAAACAAAAAAAGCAGTTCTTCCAGAAAATTGTAGAGCAAAGATTCTTTGTCTTTTCCTTTGACTTTTATTTTTTTCTTAATTATAGGTTTGATTTTTCCATCATGCATTGAACTGAACATTGCTAAAGCAGAATTTTTAAATAATTCTTCTAATGTAGAGCCGAAAGATTGGAATTTTATGTCTGCAGTGTGTTCAAGAAACTTGAATTTTTTATTCGTCATTTTTAATTTTTCTTGAATTTAAAAGGCAAAAAATCTTTGATTTTTCGCATTATTTCATAAATTAAAAGAATTATATAAATCTAACTTATTTTTTCTCATCAAGGAATGAGTTTTTAGTGCAATGTTTGGAGAAGCTGGAAACTTAAAGTAGCATAGAAGTAAAATTATCGTGCTTTGAATCTTTCAATAATATCTTCAGGTATTGTCCTTTCTCTCATTCTCTGAGCATCTCGAGTCAGATTATATTTAAATGGTTTTAATGTTATTCTTAATTGTTAAGTCAAGTTCATAACTTAATATTTGCGCTGACGCGGATGGTAAAAATTGGTAATAGAAGAACTACAATTATCATAAATTACCGACGTGTTTTTATATTACTAATAATTTTTTATGCCGGGCGAAGCGAGCAATTTTTCTTTTGGACATGTTAAGACTTCAAGTTTACTTAACATTAATTCAGAAGCCATTCCATATACTACTGCATATGAAATTGGTTGTGTTCCTGGGTTATATATTTCATTTGTTTGTGTCATAAAATTCTTATAAAATATTAATTAATAAATCTTTCTCTTGAAAAAAATTTCACTCCTCGCCAATCTCCTCGCGACTTCGCACGAGTTATTGATAAAAATGTTTGTCTCTACCACGAAATCACTCGCCTTGACGAATGTCTGGAAAAATTTCATCAATATCCCGAGCGAATGAAATGAGCGAGCAATTTTTCCTCAAACATTAATTATTTAAATATACATTCATTAAATAAATGAAAGAGGAAAAATGATTCACAAAAAATCTCAGGTTTGGGTTGAAACAGTTATTTATACACTAATCGCATTTGTAATTATCGGGGCTGTTTTAGCAATTGCAAAACCAAAAATAGAACAATTTCAGGACAAATTAATTATTGAAAGCACAATCGAGCTTCTTGAAAAAATGGACAATTCGATAATTGAAGTCGGCACAGGAGTTCAGGGAAATAAAAGAATAGAATATATTTCAATAAAAAAAGGCGAATTAATAATCAACGCGACAGGGGATGTAATTGTTTTTTCAATTGACAGCAAATACACTTTCAGCCAGCCAGGAACAGATGTAAATATCGCGAGCATAGTTGCGCGAACAGAAAAAAAAGGCAGTATGAATAAAATTACTCTGAAAAAAGATTACGGCAGTTCTTATAATATCACAGTTAACAATCAGGAAATAACAAAAAAAATAGGAAAATCTCCGACGCCATACACTTTATCAATATTAAATTCCGGAGAAAATCCCACAGATAAAAAAACTATAATAAACATAGAAGTTGGTTAGTTTAAAAAATGCGTACGCATTTTTTAACTCATTCAAATCTTTAGGAAACAAGAAGTTTCCTAACTCATTCAAAACAAGAAGTTTTGAAGATTACGATTTGAAGATTTTAAAATAAAAAGATGGAACAAAAAATAGATATAAAAAATTATCCGAAAGTGTTTATAGATTTTTCTCCGAAAATTCCTCCGTTGGCGTCTATGAAAGATAAATCAAAAATAAATATCAGATATTGCCTGATTTCTCCATTTGCCTTTGTTCATATCTATTGGGATTCTAAAATTTCAGAATTATCCTATGATGTTGAAGAGCCAGTATTGGATGATAATGAAACTCAAATAAAGGACAAAATCACAGAGGCGATGAGAGATTTGATTAATTTTGATTCGGTTATTGAAAAAAATATGGACTCGCTTTTAGATTATATAGAGAATAAATTCAAAATATTGCTGATAGAATTGGGAATTTTTATTGATTATGAAAGCTACAAGAAAATTTTTTATTATCTTTCAAGAGATTTTATTGGATTTAATGAGGTTGAACCGCTGTTAAGAGATTATTTTATAGAAGATATTGAATGCAATGGGGTTGAAACTCCGATTTATATTGTTCATAGAAAATATAGAAATATCAGGACAAATGTTAAATTCAGCGACATTGATAAAATCTCCGGGTTTGTGGAAAAACTTGCTCAAAGAAGTGGGAAATATATTTCTTACGCAAAGCCGATTCTCGACGCTAGTTTGCCTGACGGAAGCAGAGTTAATGCGACATACACCCAGGATATTTCTAGCAGAGGGCCGAATTTCACTATAAGAAAATTTACAAAAACTCCATGGACACCTTCGCAACTTCTTAAATTCAATACTTTAAGTCCAGAGATGCTTGCGTATTTGTGGATTTTAATTGAATACCGAATGAATATTTTAATTACTGGCGGGACGTCGTCGGGAAAAACTACTTTGCTGAATGCGATTGCGTTTTTTATTCCTCCAGAGGCGAGAGTTGTTTCAATAGAAGATACAAGAGAATTAAATCTTCCGAGAGAAAACTGGCTTCCGAATGTGGTTAGAAGTGCGACAGGGCTTGGAGATGTCGGAGAAATAGATTTATTTATGCTGTTAAAAAGTTCGTTCAGACAAACTCCAGATTATGTAATTGTCGGAGAAGTTAGAGGAAAAGAAGCATATGTTTTATTTCAGGGGATGGCGTCAGGGCATTCGTCGATAAGCACAATGCATGCGGATTCTGTTGATACAGTTATAAAAAGATTAGAAACTCCACCTATAGAACTTTCTCCAACTTTATTAAATGTTTTGGATTGTGTTTGCATTATGGGGCATGCGGTTGTAAAAAAACAAGAAACAAGAAGGCTGAAAGAAATTGTTGAAATCGTAAATGTTACTCCTGACGGAATTGCACTCACAAACACTCCTTATGTTTGGAATCCTGCTGATGACCAGTTTTATTTCAAAAAAAACAGCAGGATATTTGAGAAAATAGTTAAAAGATATGGATTGTCGATGGCTTATATTGATTCTGAATTCAAAAGAAGAGTTCAGATAATTTACAGAATGTATCAAAATAAAATATTTGGTTATAACAAAGTGCAGGAAATCATCAACGAATACCATAAAAATCCTGAAGTCTTGTTGAGAAAATTCGGAATTCAGGGGTGAAAAATGGCTTGTAGTAAGTAGTTGTTGAGAATATCTATGAATGAAAAATTTGTTCGCGTTGCTCAATATATTTTGGAAATAGTGTGAATTCCCGAGGATAATTTATAGATAATATAATAAATAATTTCTTCCATTACTTCTATTTCCCTATTAATCTTGAGCAACTTGTTTGCGAGCAAATAATTTTGTCTAATAACAAAATACAGAAGTTTTTTATAAGATAAATTCTTTATTTTTTATATGCAAAAAGAGGAAATTTCACTTATTGTTCAATTAGTAAAAACTCTGGAAGATGCTGAAGTTGAAATGGAAAATGTTTATTCTTCCGGCGATTATGATAAATTTGTCAGAATAAAAAAACTTATTTCTGGAATAAATAAAAAAATAGGAGAAATGTTGGAATAATGGGTGAAGATAATTTTTTTATTTTGAAAAAGACAATTTCTGAAGAAAAGAGAATAGTAAGTGAAATTGTTAATTTATTGGAAAATTCTGGAAAATCTCGAAGCAGTGATGAAGATAAAATAATCTCTATTCAAATTGATAAATTAAAGAAAAAATTAAATGACGCGAATTTAAGAAACAATGAGATTGTGGAAAAAATAAATTTGACAAAGGCATTGAATAAATCTGAAGTTAATATTTCAAAAAAAATAACAGAAAATAAAGATTTGGGAATTGGAAAATTCAAAATCGCTGAACTGGAAAAAGAAACTATTAAAAGATTAAAGAAAAAAGAAATTAAATATGGAAAAAAAGAAGAGAAAAAGCCCAACAGATATGTAAAAATATCCAATAAATTTTTCTCGAAGAAATCTCTTTCTCTTTTGAACAAGGAATTTTTCAGGCCAATGAAAAAAGATTTGACAAAGGCGAACATAGACATTCTTCCAGTGAGTTATATTTCTGTGATAATGTTTACGACAATGCTTTCTTTTTTTGCTTCGTTTTTTCTTTTTCTTTTTCTTTTATTTTTTAATATTAGTGCAAATCTTCCGATAATAACTTTTGTGGAAGAAAATATTTTTATAAGGGTTGTGAAAATAATTTGGATTTTGATTGTTATTCCGTTGCTGACTTTTATAATAATGTATTTTTATCCGTCGATGGAGCGAAAGTCAAACGAAGACAGAATAAATCAGGAACTGCCTTTTGCTACAATACATATGTCGGCAATATCAGGTTCGATGATTGAACCGAGCAAAATTTTCAGCATAATTATTTCAACAGGAGAATATCCTTACCTTAAAAGAGAATTTACAAAACTTCTGAATGAAATAAATGTTTATGGACTTGATTTGGTTAGTGCATTAAGAAACAGCGCGTTGAACAGCCCCAGCAAAAAACTTTCTGAATTATTTAATGGTTTGGCGACGACAATTAATTCCGGAGGAAATCTTACAGAATTTTTTGACAAAAGGGCTCAGACATTGCTGTTTGATTATAGATTGGAAAGGGAAAAATACACTCGGACAGCTGAAACATTTATGGATATCTACATTAGTCTGGTTATTGCAGCGCCGATGATTTTAATGCTGCTGTTAATGATGATTAAAATAAGCGGTTTGGGAATTTCCTTAAGCACAAGCATGATAACCTTGATAATGGTTTTGGGTGTTTCAATAATTAATATTTTATTTTTAACATTCCTGCATTTGAAACAGCCGAGTGGGTGAATGGGAAAATAAAAAATATTGCTCGCTTTTATCTCGCGACTTCGCACGAGTTATTAATATTTTATTTTCTCTCTACCACGAAATCGCTCGAGCTCGAATTAATTTTACTCTAAAATCGCCTTTCGGCAGATTTCTCGTCGGAAAATTTAAGTAAATGAAAACATCTTCGATAATTCTAATAAAAAGTTGTTTCTTTGATTACTAAATAATATTAATTCACGAATGAAATGAGTGCAAATGTTAAGTTATGAACTTGACTTAATGAAAGCAAAAATTTATAAAAACCATTTAATTAGCAGTTATATGAATAAAAAATATACAATTCTTATTATTATAATTGTTTTAATTTTGATTTCTTTAGTTGCCCTCGTCGTAATTTTCAGGCAAGATTATAAACCATTTCAGTGGGATGGCGACAAATGTATTACTTATTATAAATCCTGCACTTGCATCGGCTCTTTGATTACCACAGAAAGTTATCCTCCGAAATATAAATGCCGGGGATTAAATTTCTGCGAGAATATTAATGTTATTGAATGTGGATAAAATTCTTCTTGTGAAGTGAAGGGGAAAATTAATCACTAAAAAAATTATTTAAATTTTCTTTTGTTAATTCCAAAGATTCGTCACAAAAAATTTTTAGATTTCTTGAAGAACTATTTTTGAAATAAACATTTTTTACAAATTTATTTTTCTTTTTTACAGAGCGGACAGCAGGAACAAAATCTCCGTCGCCAGAAACTAAAACTGCAATATCAAAATTATTGTCACAGGCATTTTCAACCATATCAACAGCCATATTTATATCATCTTCTTTAATAATATAATAAAATTT
>CAYITA010000009.1:14239-15755 GCA_964366165.1 Candidatus Woesearchaeota archaeon | reverse complement strand
AACATTTGTTTTAATTAAATTTAGAAAAATAGCCAGATATTTAAATGTAGTGAAGACAAAAAATTGAGGAAAATTGCTCTACTCGAGTTTGCTCTCGAACAAATTGTTGAGGCGATACTCGTGCAAACTCTCGGCTTCGCCCCGATATTGATAAAATATGGGTAATATAAAAGCACGACGATAATTGCAATAAAAAGTAGTTTCTTTGATTACTTCAATTATTAATTCACGAACTTGTGAGTGTAAATTATAAATTAACTTTCTAATTACTAAATTTTTATAAACTTAAAATTCCTTATTTTTTTATGAAGGGCGTGTTTGTATTGCTGGATGGATTGGGGGATTTACCTCACAGGTTGCTGAAGGATAAAACTCCACTTGAGTCTGCGAATATTCCTAATTTGGATTTTTTTGCAGCGAGGGGGGAGTTAGGATATTTGTATTCAGTTAGACCCGGCTTTGTTCCTGAATCTGATGAAGCAGTTGTTTCTATTTTTGGAAATGAATTAATTTCTTCAACAAGAGGGCAATTAGAAGCAAGAGGCGCTGGATTGAAATTAATGAGGGGAGATTTGGCATTTCGAGTAAATTTTGCGACAATTGATTCTTTTGAAAAAGGAAATATAATTGACAGAAGAGTTGGAAGGACATTAACTACCGAAGAAGCAGAAATTTTGGCGAAGGCATTGAATAAAATTAAAATGCCTGTGGGATTTTTATTTGAACCTACAATACAACACCGTGCAGTTTTGATATTTCGCGGAGGTTATTCTGACAATATTTCTGGAAATGATATAACTTATATTCAGGGAAAAATATGGAATAGCAATAAGATTACAAGAATTAATTCTTTAGATGAAGATGAAAATTCATTTTATACATCCAATATTGTTAATGAATTTTTAAGCAAGGCTTATGATGTTTTGAAAAATCACCCAGTAAATATTCATAGAGAAAAAAAAGGATTAATGCCAGCTAATTTTCTTTTGATTAGAGGAGCTGGAATAGAATTTCCTAAACTTAAGCAATATAAAAACTGGATGTCTGTGGTTTATATGCCGTTGGAAAACGGAATCGCCTCTCTTTCTGGAATGGATGTTTTTTCTTTTGATTATCCGCCATTAGAAGGATTAGATTCTTATGAAAATATATATGATGGATTAGTTAAGGCTTGCAAATTTTCAGTTAAAAGTTTGAAAAACTATTATAAAAAATATGATTATGCTTATATTCATATTAAAGAAACTGATTTGCCTGGGCATGACAACAAGCCACTGGAGAAAAAAGAAATGATTGAATATGTTGATAAAACATTATTTAAATTTTTAAGAGAATTTGCTCCACCGAACAAAATTAAGGTTCTTGTTACTGGAGATCATTCAACTCCATGCAAATTTAAAAATCATTCTGCAGACCCCGTGCCAGTTTTATTTTACATTCCTGATAAATTAATTCCAAGAGAAAAACATTTTTCTGAGAAAGAAGCAAGATTTGGCGAGTTTGGAAAAGTTGTCGG
>CAYITA010000009.1:0-14139 GCA_964366165.1 Candidatus Woesearchaeota archaeon | reverse complement strand
TATTCAATACAATAATAATCCACTTCTCCGGGTTTGTCTAAATTCATTATACTAATTATTCTGGCTTTTGGAATAAGAGCATCATTATTATTTAAAAGAATTGCTGCAGAAATTCCCCTCCTATTTTCTATTCGACTTATTTCTCCTGAATTATAACCTAAAGAATCAGCAAAAGATAATATTTCTGTTAATTTTCTGCTTGTTTTTTTATTAGTAATTATATCGTTACCCAATACGCACATCCAACGTAATTTTTCTGGAGGGATTCTAGGTTTTATTATTTCTACATAATCCTTACCCATTTTATTTAATTAATTTTCCCTTTAAAAAGATAATTCTATTTGATTATATATTTTAATTAATGAGTTATTTTTGATTACAGCAATTATTAAAAATACTTGATTTGTTTTAATTTATACGGAAAATTAAGAAAATACAGAAATTAAAAATTTCTGTCTCGTTCAATTCTTACGAATTGAAGATTTTCTGTCTGATTCAAAACAGGAAACTTTGAACATGATAACATACAACGACATTTACGAAGCTTCGAGGAAGGAAAGGTATTCTGAACAGTTGCAGAAGTTGCCGAAGAATTTTATTGAAGAAGTTGCAGAATATTTGAAAGATAAAAAACAAATCGCATCTAATGAAGAAGATGATTTTTCTGATGTTGTCATAAAAACTAAAAAACAATTGGAGAATGCAGTGACTTTGTTCAAGGAGCTTATTTTAAGGAGAAGAAAAAAAATTCTCAGTTTAGTTTTGATTGCTGCTGAAACCGGAATTAATAAGCAGGATTTTGAAAACATGCTTCCGATTGAAAAAGATTTTTTTGAAGAATTAATGAAAAATATGGATATCAGCGATAAAAGGCTTAGCGAAATTCTTAATGGAAAAAAAGAATCAGAAAAAAATGAGCTTGTTTTATTTATTAACCCTGTTGAAGAATTTATGGGATTAGAAGGAGAAAAAATCGGGCCGTTTGAAAAAGGGCAAATTGCAAATCTTCCAAAAGAAATTACAAAAATTCTTGTTGACGACGGAAAAGTGGAAATAATTGTTGAGTGATATAAGTTTATTTAAATTTGAATCTTAACTTGCTCAGAAAAAATTGCTTTCTATTTTTTACGGCTCATTTCATTTGCCATTGATATAAAAATTAGTAATGTAAAAACGTCGTCGATATATGATAAAAAGTTGTTTCTTCGATTACTAAATTAATATCAATATCACGAAGTGCAAATGTAAAGTTATAAATCTGATTTTAATATTATAATAATGTTTTTAAATAGAGATTTCTTTGTTTTTTTATGGACAAACAAATAGACAGATTTCTTTTGGATTATTTTAACAAAAATATGAAGAAAAGATACAAGATTGAGGATTTGAAATTAATTTTGCTGAGCCAGAAATATTTAAGGTCAGATATTGACAGAGTAATCGCGATAATTCGGGAAAAATCAAAAAAAGAACAGGAAGAAAAAGTTCTGAGAGAGAAAAAAGCAATTGAGGAAAGACCAATTGAAATTATTGAAGAACCGAAGAAAAAAGGATTTTTTAGAAGAATTTTTGGCGGATGAATTGCTCGCTCTCGTTCAAGATTGATAAATTTAAGTATGTAAAACGCCGTCGATAAATTAATTATTAACCAGTTATTTCTTCTATTACTTAATTAAATAAATCCGACGAACAGAGCGAGGAGTGAAATTTTTATATTAATTTTGCTGATAAAATTAAAAAAATAATAAGCCTCTGATGGGAATTGAACCCATGACCTACTGCTTACAAGGCAGCCGCTCTACTACTGAGCTACAGAGGCACAAAAAGAGTAAAGAAAATCAGTTTAAAAATTTTTATCTATTTCTATTGTGGCATATATTAATTAATATACCTATTTTTTTCAAATCTCTCTGCAGGCTTTTACCCATTTAATTTATCCACTAATCCTTCTTTTAGATTTATCACACCATTTTCTACAAATCCTTTTATTAATTCATCATCTCCGTCGGCAAGTGCTCTTGCAACAACTTTCATTTGCGCTGCTTGTTCGTAAGTTTTGGCGTCATAGCCTTGCGTAGCTGTTTGATAATTTTTTGGAACCATTTTAATTTGAGAATTAATAGTCCCAACTATTCAAAAAATAAATGATGTATTTTGATAGTTGGAGATTATTCATAAAATTTATAAGATGTTGAAATATTTAAATTTTATTGTTCTTCAGAATAAATTGCACTCGCAAACTCGTGAATTAATATAAATTAGTAGTGGAAGAAACTACAAGTTATCATAAATATCGACGATGTTTTTGCATTGTCAGTTATTAAAAATATTGAGAACTTTGTTCGAACAAAATTTATTATTCCTAGACTTCTTTAGGAATTTCTTCCTCAGGTTTATCTTCCTCATTAATTTCTTCTTCAATTTCCGGAAGTTCTTCTTCTGTTTTTTTCTCTTTTGATTTTGCTTTTTTTTCTTCAGTTTTTGCCTCTCCGAATTTTTTTTCAATTTGCAAAATTCTAATTTCACAGGTTGATAAAGGATAAATTTTTTTAAGCTTTAAGCTCAGTATTTTCTGGAAATTATTTTTTATAATTTCGTCGAAAACAGAAGTAAAAGTTTTGCTTTTTATGTATTCTGTTATTTCTTCTTTTGCTTTTTCCCGCAATGCTTTTCTTACTGCTCTTGAAACTTTTCTTCTTGTAACGAGGAAAGGTTTTATTCTTATTTGAGCATCCTTGCAATTTGCGGAGAATGAATCCTCGACGTAATTTGTTCCTTTTCTAACCATTCTTCTTAAAAAATAAGGCAGAAGATATATTTTTCTTGGAACTGCGAATGCTTCTTTTCCGTCGGCAATTACATCTGCAACGAGAATCATGCTTTTTCCGCGAAGCAATCTTGTTAAGTCGTATCGAATTATTTTTTTGTCGAGTTCTTTAAGTTCGTATGCAATTAACTGCGTTGATTTTTTTATCAACGGAATTTCAACATCAAAAAATTTCTTTTTTTTCTTTGCTATTGCCATAGTAAAAAGAACCTACGGTTCTTCCTACGCCATCTCCTTTCAGCGTCGGAAACCTAGTCCTCCCAATTTATTTATTTGAATTTTCATTTTATTCCTGCACCTGCTTGCCTGCTCTTTGTCCTTTTTTTTGGTATTTAGATTTTTTGCACACAGAACAAGTATACATTATATTTGTTTTTTTAGATGTTTTAGATTTTCTTTTGAATTTTGACATTGCTGGTTTTGAACCCCATTTTCCTTTGTTTCCAATTCCTCGCCCGAGTCCTCTTAATCTGGCTCGTGTTTTTGAACCGCGCGTTAAAGTTCCTCTTTGAAATCCTGTTCCTACTAATTTTATTTTTTGCTCTGTTTTTTTCCTGCAATAAGGGCAATATCTGTTTGTTTTCTTGGGAAATTTCATATCTTGATGAGAAAAATGTGGTTTAAAAATCCTTTGAGGATTTTTAACTCGTTCAATTCTCGCGAATTGAAGATTTTAAAACCTTTTGATGAAAGAAGTTGAAAGAAAAGAATTAATATCCTGCTCGTAAAATCGCAGATTTTCTTTAATTAAATAATGTGGAGAATACGACGACAAGAGCGCAATTTTTTTAAGTATCCTCTTTGCTAATATTAATAAATATTTTTTTTCAAAAAAATGGTCCCACGCGGCTCAGAAAATTTAATAAAAATTTTCTGGGACTTCAAAACACACTGGTTTTGAAGTAATTGAATCGCAAAAACAATTTTTGAATTATGTTAAAACTCTGCGAGTTTAATGATATCTTCGATATCATAAATGGTCCCACGCGGAATTGAACCGCGGTTTTATCCACGTCAAGGACACGTCTTAGCCACTGGACTATGGGACCTCCAAAGATAATAAATCTAAGAATTATATATTTCATCTTACTAACTTACTTATTTATTAAGTTATTAAGAAACATTTAAATATCTGGAATTTTTATAATTGTAATTGAGGTTGAGATGAAAAAATACTTGCTTTTAATTGAGGATGAGAAAATTTGGGAGAAATTTAAAGAGATTATTAACAAAGATATTAATACAGAAATTATAGATTTGATAAAGAAAAAAATTGGTGAGGCAAAGAAAAATGTTAAATAAAAAATCAACTCTCGCCCACGCTCGTCACTGGATTACACAATCTCTCTCGCGTAAACGCTCGCAAATTACAATTTTTATCATTGTTGGAATTATCCTTGTTGGAGCAATTGTTGGTTTTTTTGTTTACAGAGATTCGATTAGTTTTGGAAATATTCCGTCGAGCATAGAGCCCGCTTATTTTGAATTTTTATCTTGTTTGGAAGATTACAGTTCTGTTGGAATTGATTTAATAGGTTTTCAGGCAGGATATATTGATTTGCCGAAATTTGAATCTGGAAGCGCTTACATGCCTTTTTCTTCCCAGTTAAATTTTTTAGGAAATCCAATTCCTTATTGGTATTATGTTTCTGGAAATAATATTCAGAGAGAGCAAGTTCCCAGCGTGAATGATATGGATAAGCAATTAGCAAAATTTGTCGAGGGAAAAATAGTTTCATGCAATCTTAAGAAATATTACTACGAAGGATTTGAAATTGAATTTAGCGGAGAGCCGAAAGCAAAAGTTGATATCACCGACGATAAAGTTGATGTTTCTTTGAATATGAACATAAATTTTAAAAAAGGCGAGGATAGTGTTTCTGTTAATAATCACAAAGTCAGCATTAAATCAAATCTTGGAAAGCTTTACAAATCTGCGAAAAAAATTTATGAGCACGAGCAAAAAACTTTATTTTTGGAAAATTATGCTGTTGATAATATCAGGCTTTATACTCCTGTTGATGGGGTTGAATTAACTTGCTCGCCGTTAATCTGGAATACTGAAGAAGTTTTTGACAGACTTGAAAATGCAATTGAAGGAAATACTCTTGCTCTGAAAACAAAAGGGGGAGATTATTCTTTAAGCCAAAAAGAAAATAAATATTTTATCGTCGATGTTTCTGTTGATGAAAATGTTCAATTTTTGAATTCAAAAAAATGGACGAAAAGTTTTGAAGTAGAGCCGAGTGAAGGCGGAATTTTAATATCAAAGCCTGTCGGAAATCAGCCAGGTTTGGGTGCATTAGGATTTTGCTATGTTCCATATCATTATGTTTACAATGTTAAATATCCGGTTTTGATTCAAATTTCAGAAGGAGATGAATTATTTCAATTTCCCGTCGCAGTTGTTGTTCAGGGAAACAAGCCAAGAAATCCATTAAACACTTCTGCCTCGGAAATTCAACTGCCGGAACTTTGCAATTATAAAAATACTCTTGTAAAAGTTAATGTTTATGACACTTCCCTGAATCCTATTGAAGCAGATATTTCATTTGAATGCCTTTCTACAAAATGCGATATTGGAAAAGCAACAATCAGCGACGGGCTTTATGAAAAATTCCCGCAGTGTGTTAATGGTTATATAAGAGCAACTGCAAAAGGCTATAAGGATGCAAGATATTTAATCTCGACGACAAAAAATGGAAACGCAGATATTATTATGGACAAACTTTATGATGTTGATGTTGAATTAAAATTAGATGGAAGAAATTACAACCGCGACGCGATAATTACATTTATTTCTGACGATTTATCTGCAACAATAGTTTATCCAAATCAAAAAAGTGTTAAACTTGCTGAAGGACAATACGAAGTTCTTGTAAATGTTTACAGGAATTCTTCGTTGAAACTTGTTGGAGAAAATAAAAAATATTGCGTCGAGGCACCTCAAGGAGGGATTGGGGGAATTTTAGGACTAACCAAAGAAAAATGTTTTGATATTCAGATTCCGGACCAAATTATATCAAATGCCCTCGCTGGAGGCGGAAAAGAAAATTATTATATTTTAGAATCTGAATTGCAGAATTCAAAAACAATTGAGATACACGCGTCAAGTCTTCCTGCTCCTACGACATTAGAACAATTGCAGGATAATTATGTTTTATTCGAGGATAAAGGATTGGATATTTACTTTAAATAAAAAATGGAAATTGAAAAAATAAAAAAATAAAATGGAAGAGAAAAAATGGAGTTCAATGAAATGAAAAAGAAACAAAGTTATACCGAGAAATTTGCTCGCAACTTCGTTGCTCGAGATAAAAAATTAAATAATGGTAATCAAAAATTAATTATTAAAAATTAGGATTTCATATTACTTAATCAATTAATATCGCGAGTTTACGATGCGCAACTAAATTAAAATAAAAAAATAAAAAATGAACAAAAAATATTTTAAAAAAAAGCTGGAAGAAAAATTCACAAGTGTTCTTGTATTTGCAATGATTTTTCTTTTGATTACAATGCCTGTTGTAAGCTCTGTATCGTCGAGAACAAGTGTTCAGTATGTTCCACCGCAAAGTTCTTCAGATTATTTAAGTGGGCAGGGAATTTCTCTTACATCATCATTTAGCAATGAAATGTGCGGAGCCGGGCAGGATTTTGTTATTCAGATTGTGCCTTTGGGTTGCGAGCCAGCAGTTGTAAGAAGTGATTTATTAGAAGAGCAAAATGTTCCTGTTTTCTGCCAGATAGCAGCGACGAAAATTAATCCGCTTATCGACGTTGATGCGATAAATGGAATTTCTTTCAGAGGAAAACTTCCTCCAGGAGTTTCTGGAGTTGGGTATCATCCTGCTCAGGCAGCTGTAAAAAGCAGCAGTTCTACTTTGCTGAATTCTCCTATATTAAATAATATTGGATACGCAGTTATTGTTTTGAAAAAACAAAGAAACGAATCTTCTATGCCGGATTTTGTCGAGGGAAATTTAACAGCGAATATAAGATATGACATCAAAAATGCATTTGGCGTCGGAGAGGCAGTTTATTTTCTTTCTGAAATAAAAGATGAATCTGATTGGAGTCAAAATTACAAGCAGTATGGTTTCTGGAAAGGAAAAGGATATCTTAGATTGGAATCTATTTCTGATGACAGCATTTCGATTTCAGTTTATGAGGATAAATTAGACCGGCTTACAACTTTAAGCTTGAAAAAAGGTGAAACCTCGAGGCAAATTTATCTGAGGGGATTTTATTGTTTAGCAGGAATGCAAATTCAATTAGTTGATTTGGTTAATCCGGACACAACTGTTAAAATAAATGTCGACGGAAATGTCTATGAAGTTAGAAAAGGAGAAAAATTTTTAGACAACAAATGCCAGCTTAGCAAAGAGCCTGAAAAAAAAGGACTTGTTCAAAAAGTTGAAGTAAGATGCGTTGGCGACGATAAAACAGAAACATTTTCTTTGATGATTTCTCCGAAATTAGAATTTGAAATTAATGGGGAAAAAATCAAAGTTGGAATAGGAGAAAAAATATTTGAGAATTATTATTTGGGGCATATTGACAAAGACAAAAATGGAAATTTAATTGTCGGAATTCTTAATAAAACATCAACGAGTGAGAAATTAGGCGATGCAGAAATTACAAGTTTTTACAATTCTGTCAAAGCAAGTTTTGACAAATGGATAAAAGAAGATGACAAGCCAAAAGACAATTCTACAAAAGGATATTATTTTATTTCAATTAATCAGGAAACAAATATTGAAGGCAATAATATAAATTTAATTGGATTTGGCAGTGCTGAAAATTTATTCTCTGACACAGAAAGTGTTTCTGACAGCGACAGCAAATTCAAAGAATATTTTGGAAATTCCATGAAAGATTATCAGGAAGTTATTGACGATTATTTTGATGAAATAAAAATTGAGGGAGACAATTCTGAAAGCAATAAATATGGAGTTGAGGCGTATGTGCAGGCAATTAAATTAGCTGATGCAACACAGCAAAATCAAAAGAAAGTTGAACTTTGCAGTGAAATGAAAGAAAAATATTCAGGCGCATTTAATGAAATTGGTTTAGGAGAAATTTGCGGAGATGAAATTATGATTTCAAATTCAGAGAGCAATATTAAATCTATTTCTGTCGGCGGATTGTTTAAAGAAATTTCATTTGAAGGAATTTCAGAGCCAAGTGAGGAAGATTACAGCGCGAAAATTTTTATCGGCAACAGATTAGAAAGTTTCACGAAAAGAGAGATTGCAAGATTAAATACCGAGAATGAATCTTTGCAACTTATTTCTTTAAATTCTGACAGCGCGCAAGTAAAGTTAATTTATAATTCTGCAAAATCATCAGAAAAAGAAAGATTAATAACAAGGACAGGAACTTTGAAAAAAGACGTCGCTGAGAGTTTTGGAAGCAATTATAGGTTTGTTTTAAGCGAGGTTAATCTGAAAAAAATTGCAAAAGTTTCTGTTATTCCGAATATTAATAATGTTGGAACTCAGGCAGAATTTAGTTTTAAAATTGGAATAGAAAAAAGAGCAATCGAACTCACCCCCGATGAAGTTAAAAAGAAAATAAAATCATTGAATAAAACAATTAATGATTGGGAAGAAATTTCCGAAAGCATGGGAAATGTTATCAAGGGATTGAAGGCCGCGTGCGTCGGTGTTCAGGCATTTTTGACTGTAAAAAGTTTTTTTGCTGGTTTTAACGGACAGAATTCAGTAAGACCTGAAGTGACAAATGTTTATAGGAATAAATGCGCAGAAGAAATAAAAGGCACTAGCAAAACAATGGACCAGTGCTTATTAGAAAAAAACGACGAAATAAATTCTGATGTTAAAAAACTATCTGAATTAAGGAAAAAGAAAAATAATTTGAATCTCACAAATGAAATTGAAAATATTGGAAGTGAATTTGGAAATCAAATTACAAAATCTGGAGATAATATCAAACCGATTATTATCGACGCTGATTTGAAAAAAGTATTTACGGAAGATGGATTAAAAGAAGGAAAAATTCAGGCAAGTGATGCTCAAAGATTATGGGAATTAAATCAAATTATCAACGATAAAAGCGTCAGCAAAGAATTCCAGGAACAAGCAATCAAGGAGAGATATCAGATTGTAAGCAAGATTGAAAAAGATTCTAAAAATTTTGCACAAATGTCTGACGCACAGGAAAAATGGGAAACAAATGGATTAGATACAAGCATTAATGTTTTAGAGACAAAAGAAACAAAAAAAGCTTATTATACTGGCGGAGATTTTGATAAGCAGTTTGGAAGTGTTCCGGCAAATCAGCCGGTTCAGGGCGTGAATTATTTAGGAAATATTTATTTAGTTCAATTAAAACCAGTTGGAAATAATAATTATATTCCAGAAAAAGTTTTTGATGCTAATGGAGGAGATACTGTCAGCGACGAGATTTCTGGTAAAATAAAAAGCACTTATTCTAATTTTGAAAAAGTTGATGCGAGCTCTTATAAAAATAAATACAAAAATCCTGAAGTAAAATATTATGAGGTTGGTTCTGCAAAAGGTTATCCGCAGATTGTTCCGATTGATATTAATAGTGGGTGGTATGCTGCGACACGTCCGGTTGGTGGACAGAATTTGAAAGCATATACTGAAGCAGGACAGCCAGTTAATTTTTATGTTGGAAATGTTATGGATAATGGCGTCGAGGAATTTGATATTTCTTCTGGCGACGATGAATACAGAAGTTTCAGTCCGCTTACTGGAGTAATTTATGGAAATTTCCCTGGATTAAATGAAGCAGAAACAGTGAAGCTGACGAGAAAAGCTCTTTCTGCAATACAAGAAGCGCAGAAAAAATACAAATCTGGATTGTCCGGAGACATTAGCATTTTAGGAAATAAAGTCAAGGTTGGAAAACCTGCTGTTGATTTGCCAGGAGCAAATTGCCAGGATGTTATGTCGCCGAAAGATTGTGCTCTAATGTTTAATGTTTGCGACCCTGTGATGTGTCCTGCGAGCCGTTGCAATTTGGGAGGAAATTATTATGTCGACGATGTTATTGCTTCAGGAATTGTCGGAAGTCTTGCGTTGTGTCTTCCTAATTGGAAACCATTTGGAGGAGATGTTTATATTCCAATTTGCTTATCTGGAATTAAAGCAGGCATAGATGGTTTGCTTTCTATTTTGAAAAATTATCAATCTTGTCTTCAGCATAATTTAGAAACCGGCGAATATGTTGGAATCTGCGACGAGGTTTACAGTATTTATCTTTGCGAATTTTTCTGGAGACAAGCATTGCCGTTGACAAAAATGGTTTTCACAAAAATTATTGGAGGAATTTTTTCAGGGGGAAGCAAAGGCGGAGGAGAATATTTGGATTTTGCAAGCGCGTGGCAGGGCGCTGAAAATTCTGCAAGTTATATTACTCAGCATTATGCAGTTAATTCATTCAAGGCATTTAAAGTCAGGAGCACCGAAGAGGCTGGAACAGAAGTTTGCAAAGCATTTATTTCTGCAAGATATCCTGTTTCAGGAGAATTTTTTGACGCATTAATTGAACCAGATGTTCCTGTGCAATTTCACGCGTGGTTCGACGAAATTCCATTTACAACAGCGACGGTTCCGCCAACTTCGCAGTATAAAGTATTTTATCATATTTATGCTGGAAAAGATATTGGCGTGAATTTCCAAGTTTATTTGAAATCACCTGAAGGCACAACACTTTATCATACTAATCCGAGAATTATCGTCGGTTCGGGTTTTATTCCTCGAGGACAAGCAGGGTCTGAAACAAGAGATTTTACTGCAAGTTCTGGATATCAAGAATTGTGCGTTAGTGTTAATAATAAAGAGGAGTGCGGGTTCAAGCAAGTTTCAACTTCATTTGCCTTAGATTATATTAAAGACCAGTATGTTGCTGAGCAAGTTGCGAATACAAATATTAAATCAGAGAGCGAGTGTATTTCTGGAAGTGTGAGTATTTTAGGATTGGCGTCATCTCCAAATATTCAAGAAGGTGCTAATACTGCAATTAGTCCAAATATAATTCAGAATGGAATTGTCAGAGTTTGTTCAACTTCCAATCCTGGACAAGGAACAGATTCGAGGGCAGATACAAATGAATCAAGATGGGTTGCTGTCGGAAATTGTGGAAATGATAAATTAAAATGTTGGTTAGATACAAACAGCGTCAAAGAAGCAATTGATATCAAATATATTGAAAATGAAGCATTGAAAACAGCGTCGGAAAAAACAATAGAAGATTGGAACAAACAATTAAATGAATCAAGAATTTCTCCAGAAGATGAGAATGCTATTGAAGAAGGTTTGAAGAGTTCAGATGAAAGTGTCTTGTTAAATGTCATTAGAATTATTGATAATAATTTAGATAAAGTTATTTTGAACAGAGACAGAGCGCAATTATTAATCTGGAGAGGAAATGCCAACGGAAAAATAGCAATGAATTATTTGGAAAAATTAAAAAAAGATAGAACCGAAAAAATTGAAAATGCCGGAGACAAAATAACCAAAGAACCAGATGATGGAACTAAAGTTACAGATAATAAAAATATTTGGATAAAATTTGAAGGATATTGGTATTTAATGGAAGAAGATTCTGACAGAAATTTAATTATTGATTCTACTACAGAATATAGTTGGGATGAAATAATGGAATTAGCTCCGATTTATGAATATAAGGAAACAGCAAAAACTGAAACTGGTGTTGGTGGGGATAAATGCAAAGATAGAGGAGTTGTGACTTGTTCCAGCGACGATAAATGTTATTGGTATAAAGACAGATGGTATGATTTTGAATTATTCAGTTCTGATTGCAGAGATTGTCCTTTATTGCCAGATGTTAATTTAGAAAATTACAAAGAAGAAGAATGCAATGCTGTTGCTAAAGACTGCAAATTAAATTATGTTTGGGATGATGGAAAATGTGAGATGAAATCTGAAACAAGAAAATATACAATAACAAAAGCTATTTTTGTTAAAAACTCCGACGGAGAACTTATAGAAGTTTCTGAAGCAAGTTTTGGAGATGAAATTTATTTAAGAGTTTCACATGATTGTGATAGCGTGAGTTACAAATTAATAAATGTTGATACTAAAGAAGAAAATGATGCTACTAGTGAAAGCAATGATATTTCTATTTCTCTTGATAAGGGAACTAATAGAGTTGTAAAATTATATTGTTTAGATGGGAATGGAAACACAAAAAGCCAATTAGGTGCGAATTCTCTTCCTGAAATTGTTATTGATTAATTTTTTTATTTTCTGTAAATTAAATTTTAAATCTTAATATCAAAAGGAAATTAGTAATGTGAAAACATTGTTGAGATTTAACTAAATAGTTTTTATAATATAATAATAAGTTGTTTCTTCTACTACCAATTTATATTCATCCGCGTCAGCGCAAATGTTAAGTTATGGACTTGACATAACAAATTCTAAAGATTTTTATATAGATATAATTTAATATTTTCAAGCGGATATGCCGGAGCGGTCAAACGGGACAGGCTTAGGCGAGAAAGTTTGTGAAAATAATTTTAACACGAACAGCTCGGAGAAACCTGTTGGCTTAGTGCCTACTTAGGTTCGAATCCTAATATCCGCATTTTAATCGTCGGATTCGAACGTTTAGAAAATTTAGAAAAATATTTTCCTGCTCATAAATTCTCAGATTGATGTGAAAATATAAGTAATATGGAAAAACGTCTTAGATAATTCTAATAAAAAGTAGTTTTCTACTTACTTAAATAATATTTATCCGAGCGTGAGCGAGCAATTGAATATATAAATTCTTATAAATTATCAAACACTTTTTTCTTAATGGAAAAAGAGGGAATTAAATTTTCTAGTGCGAATGTTATAATTTTCGCAGTTGTCTCGGCTTTAGTTATAATTTATTTGTATTTTCTTGATAATTTTTTGAGAAAAAATTACTGGTGGATTTTTATTATTGTAATTTATCTTATTTATTTTATTTTTCAGGATATGAATCTTAAAAGAAAAGAATTAAAGGAAAAATGCGAAGTTAGGGCAAATTAATTCTTTGGAAAAAATTAGAATAAAAGTTTATTGTGAGAGCATTATTAAAAATAGTTGCTCACTTCGTTTGCAAAATCCAAATTGAAGTAATACAAATCTGACGATAAATATTAATAATAAATAATTACTTTATCACATCGAGTTTTTTACACTAATAATCTTTTATATTTGAGCAACTTGTTGCGAACTATTTGTTTTATAATTATTCATTAAATTTTCAGAACTATTTATTCTTCTTTGAAACTTCAATTTCTTTTTGCTTTATTTTGTCCTCTAATTTGAGCCGTTCGATTAATTCCTTGTATCTGTTTCTGATTGTAACTTCTGTAATTCCTGCGATATCGGCAACTTCTCTTTGAGTTTTCTTTTCATCATTTATCAAAGCAGCGACGTAAAGTGCAGCAGCAGCAATTCCTGCTGGGCCTCTTCCAGATGTAAGTTCAACTTTTTCAGCGTTTCTTAAAACCTTCAGAGCATCATTTTGTGTTTTTGGAGATAATTTTAATACAGAGCTGAATCTTGAGATGTAATCTTTTGGCGAGGATTGTTTTACTTTAATTCCTAATTTTCTTATGATGAATCTGTAAGTTCTTCCGATTTCTTTTCTTTCCACGTCAGAAGCGATTGTCATTTCGTCAAGTGTTCTTGGAATATTGTAACTTCTGCAAGCTGCATACAGGCAAGCTGCGATTACTGATTCCATAGAACGTCCTCGGACAAGCCCTCTTTGAAGAACATAATTGTAAATTCTTGCTGCTTCATCTCTTATTACATTTGGAAGATTAAGGTAAGAAGCAATAACTCTTAATTCTGCCATTGCTAATCTTAAATTTCTTTCAATAGAAGTTGAAACACGTTCCTGCCATTTTTTAAGTCTTAAGAATTTTCTCGTCTGTCCAGGGTCTAATTTGTAAATATCTGAAATTTCTCCGACGTTGGTTGTCAATCCCTTGTCAAATTTTTGCATTGAAATCGGAGCTCCGCCGCGCCCCTTTTTTTCTGATTTGTCAAATTTTCCGGAAAGGTCCATTCCACTATCAACCATTTTTTCTTCTACAACTAAACCGCAATCATTGCAAATTATTTCTCCGAGATGAGAATCATAAGTTAAATTTATGCTGTTGCATTCAGGACATTTTTGTATGTTTGGCATTTTAGAAATTTTTACTATTCTATAATTTAACAGTAAGATTTATAAATTTTTTGTCTTTTTAAAGCTTCTCTTTTTTTGTGTGAGATTAGAGTGGTGAAAAATTTAGGTGTTGCCCGAAAAGT
>CAYITA010000008.1:0-16435 GCA_964366165.1 Candidatus Woesearchaeota archaeon | reverse complement strand
ATAAACTTATAAATCCTATTATTTTATTATAAATATCAAAGGAGAAAATGATTAACGCATATATTCAATTTGCATTTATAATCCTGATAGTTTTGGGAGTTTCTTTTATAGTTCGCCTGCTGAAACAGCCGTTAATTATCGGATATATTTTGTCTGGAATATTCGTCGGCCCTCTTTTTCTTAATTTAATTCAGGAAAGTGAAACACTAAATTATTTTTCTCAAATGGGCATAGCCTTTCTTTTATTTATTGTTGGACTGCATTTATCTCCAAAAGTAATAAAAGAAGTTGGTAAAATTTCTTTGATTACGGGTTTAGGGCAAATAATTTTTACTTCTTTAATAGGATATTTTATCAGCATTGCTATGGGTTTTTCGGTTATAACTTCAATTTATATTTCAGTAGCATTAACTTTCTCTTCGACAATTATAATAATGAAATTACTTTCTGATAAAGATAATTTGGAAAAACTTTATGGCAAAATTTCAATTGGTTTTTTGCTTGTTCAAGATCTTGTAGCAATAATTCTTTTGATAGTTATTTCTTCCTTAACAAACGGAACAGACATAAGCAGTATTATTTTTACAACTCTTTTACGAGGAGCAATTCTTATCGCGATATTAATTCCAGTTGTTTATTATTTACTTCCTAAATTAAGCGATTTTTTTGCTCAGTCTCAAGAATTTTTATTTTTATTTTCTATTTCGTGGGGATTGGGACTTTCTCTTTTATTTTTTTATTCCGGATTTTCTATTGAGGCTGGAGCATTAATTGCTGGAATAATGCTTTCAATGTCTCCTTACAGCTACGAGATTAGTTCAAAATTAAAACCTCTGAGGGATTTTTTTATAATTTCTTTTTTTGTAATATTGGGAAGTCAAATGGTTTTCCAAGAAATATCTGATTTAATTATTCCTGCAATAATTTTCTCGCTATTTATTTTAATAGGGCATCCGCTTATTGTTATGATTCTGATGGGAATTTTCGGCTACAGCAAAAATACGGGATTTATGGCAGGACTTACAGTAGCTCAAATAAGTGAATTTTCGTTAATACTAATTGCTCTCGGCGTAAAAGTCGGGCATATTACAAATGAAGTTCTTTCATTTGTCACAATAATTGGATTGGTAACCATAGCCGGCTCAACTTATCTGATAATGTATTCTGACAAAATATATCCGAGAATATCAAAATATCTTTCAATCTTTGAACGAAAAAAAACAAAAGAAGAGAAAATCAAATGCAGAGAATATGAATATGTTTTGTTTGGAGAAAACAGAATTGGATTTTCAATAATGAAATCATTTATTAATCTCAAGAAAAAATATATTGTTGTGGATTTTAATCCCGAAAGAGTAAAAAGATTAAAGTCCAATGGAATAACTTGTATTTACGGCGATGTGTCAAATGCAGATTTCATAGATGAATTAAGACTGGAAAATGCAAAAATAATTGTCTCGACTATACCTGAAACAGAAGTTAATCTGATGCTTTTGGATAAAATCAAGGAGAAAAATAAAAATGCGATTGTTTTAGTGACAGCGAGGCAGATTTCCGACAGTTATCAATTATATGACGCTGGAGCAGATTATGTAATTCTTCCGCATTTTTTGGGCGGGGAATATACTGCGAGGCTTATAGAAAAAGCAAAAGAAAATAAAAAAGAATATGAGGAAGAAAAGAAAAAACAATTAAAAGATTTGAAAGAGAGGTTAAAAGAAGGGCACGAGCATCCGAAGACAGATAAGAGATGATATCGCACAAGTGCAGATTTTTGGTAGGAAATTTAAGTAATTAGATAAAATTTTGTAGATGTTAATTAAATTGATTTATAGATAATAGAATAACAAATCGTTTTTTCTATTAATTAAATTAATATCAATTGAGCAACCTGTTGCGAACTAATTTTCTTTTTATCTTTATTTTTTCTTTCTCAACCAATTTATCAGAAATAAAATTCCTACTAAAAACGCAGGACCTGCAATTGTCACAGACCAAGACAGCATATACCATTCAAATTGATTATTCATCAATAACAGAATGATGTAAATTATTCCTGCCAAAATAAAGGCAATTGCTCCGACGATTTCGTGTTTCCAAGATATTATCAAAAGTATTGATAAAATAAATACTGGAATATTGTGCATAAATAATCCCACGACTGTTCCCCAGAATCCATGATTTCCTTCAAAAACATCCAAAGAAAACATCGCTAAAAATAATATAAAAATAATTGACAGTATTCTTGGAGTCCAATATACAAATTTACTCACCTTCGGCATATTAGGAATAATGATTTTGGGTATTTAATCTCTTCGATTAATTTTGCTCGCTCTGCTCGTATTAATGGAATTTTTCCAGGCTCACGCCAAGGAAAAATTTTTAGATTAGAAATAATGCGATAAAAATATTTTTCTCGTTTATTTAAATTTCTAGACGGAAAATCCAAGCGAAGCGGGATTTGGAGTTAATTAATTTGAGTAACTTGTTGCGAACAATCATCTTAGTAAGTTTTAAATAATCTAATTGATTTTTTTATTTATGAATAAAAGAGGGAGAATTTTAGCATTTATTTTAATTATTTTAATTGTAATTGTAATTGGTGTCGCAGTGTATTTCACAGTGTTTTTTTATTACAAGTGTCAGAACAATGATGCCGCGTGTTATCTTTCGCATCAGGAAAAGTGCGCGAGGACAAAATTCACTTACGATAAAGAAGACACCACAATGTATTATAAAATAAAAGGGAAAACTAATGATATGTGTGATATTCAGGTAAGGATATTAGAAGTTAAAGTGGGTTCTGCTGAAAAAATTAATTTAAAAAACAAGGAAATGGTTTGTTCTCTGCCGATTGGAAGCGTGAGATATCCTGAAGAAGATTTGAAAAAATGCCACGGAATTTTAAGAGAAGAAATTCAGGAAATAATAATTAAAAACGCGCACGCCTATATTGTAAGCAATATTGGAAAAGTCAGTGAGGAATTGGGGAAAGTTGTTTAGGGGGAAATTTCTTGCTTCGCAAATATTAGTAGAAGAATAATAAATAATACAAATCTTATTCGATAAATGTAATAATAAGTATTTTTCCCAACACTACTTCTGTTTCTACATCAATCTCTCGCGAAGCGAGCAAATCTTCCTAAATCTCAAATTATAAAAACTCCCCTCACTATTATAAATCATGTCAATAAGATTCGGCCCAGCAGGACTTGGCGGAGTGAATGAATCTATTTCTAATTTGGAAAAATATCATGAACTTGGATTGAAAGCGTGCGAGATTGCGTTTACTTATGGAATTTACATAAAGAAAAAAGAAGACGCAAAGAAAATCAGAGAAACCGCGAAAAAACTTGGAATTTATTTGAGCATACATGCGCCATATTATATTAATCTGAATTCTGAAGATAAGGAAAAAATAAAAAAAAGCAAAGAAAGAATTCTTGAATGTTTGAAAGTTGGAACTTGGTTGCATGCAAAAAAAATTATTTTTCATCCGGGTTTTTATGGAAAAAAAACAAAAGAAGAAACTTACAATAAAATAAAAAAAGAAATTCTTGATTTGCAAAAAGAAAAAAAAGAAAAAAATTACACGCCAGAACTTGCGCCAGAAACTACCGGCAAAATTAATGTGTTTGGAAGTGTTGATGAGATAGCACAGCTTGTTAGTAACACTGGATGCAGTTTCTGCATTGATTTCGCGCACATACTTGCAAGAGAAAAAAATTATTTGTTTGATGAAGTTTTCAAAAAATTTTCAAAATATAAAAATATTCACATTCACTTCTCCGGAATAAATTATGGTGAAAAGGGCGAGAAGAGCCACAAAAAAACTCCGGAAGAAGAATTAATCAAATTAATAAAAAATCTTCCTTCAAACAAAGAAATAACAATTATCAATGAATCTCCGTCGCCAATTGAAGATTCAGTCGCAGGATTAAAAATAAAAGAAAAAAACAAATTAGATAACTAAATGTCAGTTACATTTAGTACTTTAAAATTAATATTATCTGTTGTCACCATAAAGTTTATAAAGAGTTTTGGAATTCAATAAATATTGGAAACAAAGTTTCCAAACAACTAAATTAAAATGGAAACACAAATGAAAACAAAGAACCTTATGGTTTCTTTTATTGCAATTGTGACTTTATTGGCTTTAGCATCAGTTGTTGCTGCTGAAGAATTAGCAATTAACTATGACGTTACAGTAGAAGGCATTTATGCTTACTACCAAGATGTATCTGTTGTTGCTGGTGAAGATATAACTGTTAAAGTTTATTTCACAGCAAATGTTAGTGATACAGATGTAACTGTTGAAGCTGAACTTGAGGGCGAAAAGGTTGACACAAAAGCTGTAAGCGAAATTTTTGATGTTGAAAACGGTATGTCTTACAGAAAAGTTTTAACTTTGAAAGTTCCTTTTGAACTTAAAGATTCAAGAAGTGATGACTTGACTCTTAGCATTACAATAGATGGTAAGAATTACAGGACAGAACTTGATGAAATCATATTAAGAGTTCAGAGACCTTCATACAATGCAGTTATTAAGTCAGTTGTAACACCGCAAAATATAGATGCTGGAGAAACAATTCCAGTAGATATTGTTTTGAAAAATGTTGGTTACAATGATTTAGATGACTTGTATGTATCAGTAAAAATACCTGCATTAGGTATTGAAAAAACAGGTTACTTCGGGGACTTAGTTGCTATCGAACATGAAGATTGCAGCGGCCATTGTGATGATGATGAAGACACAGTTTCAGGCAGAATTTACTTAGAAGTTCCGTATGAAGTTAAGGGTGGAGTTTACTCTCTTGAAGTTGAAGTATCAAACGATGATACAACATCTAAAGAAGTTAGACAAATATCTATTAACAACGATTTCTCAAGCGGGAATATTATTGTAACTTCTACATCCAAATCAGTTAGTGTTGGCGAAGAAGCTGAATACAGCATCTTAATTGTTAACCCAACTGACCAAATGAAAGTTTACAGAATTGTTACAGAAAACACCGGCTCGCTTACATCAAACACAAACGAAGCTGTTGTTGCTGTTCCTGCCGGTTCAAGCAAGACAATAAAAGTTACTGCAGTTGCCGACGCTGAAGGAGATTATACATTCAATGTTAATATCCTTTCAGGAAGCGATTTGGTAGAAAAAGTTTCTCTTACAGCTAATGTTAAGGGAATTTCAAAATCTACACAAATTACAAGTCCAATAGTAGTATTGACAATAATTTTAGCAATCGTGTTTATCGTATTGCTGATTGTATTGATAGTATTGCTTGGAAGAAAACCAGAAAAGTCTGAAGAATTCGGGGAAAGTTATTACTAATTTTCTTTTTTCTTTTTTTTATTTTATTGCTTTCTCCCTTTCTTTTTTATTAGGAAAGATTTAAAATATAGCTAAAATTCCTGCTCACGAGCGGTGCGAAAAAATTTGGTTTGCTTCGCTCACGATTGATAAAAATTAAAGTAGTGTGAATTCTCTTCGATAAATCAGATAATAAGTAGTTTCTCCCGCTAATTAGTAATATTAATCTTGAGCAACTTGTTGCGAACTATTTTTCCTCTTTTCCTATAAGAGGCACAAAAACAAATCCCGGAATTCGTTTTTGAATTTTTAATTTTCCTTTTATTTTTTTGTAAGAAATCAAATCCTGGCTGTAAGAATTTCCAATCGGTGCGACAATTATTCCATTCTCTTTCAATTGCTTTATTAATTCTTCTGGAATTTTTTCTGTTCTTGCTGAAATAAGAATCCTCTGGAAAGGAGATTTTTCTTTCAAACCCAAATTTCCGTCTCTGTTGTATATTTCAACATTTTTGTAATTTCTTGTGGACGATTTAGATTTTTCAACTAATTCGGGAATTATTTCTATTCCATAAACTTTTCCTTTTTCTCCGGTGATTTTTGATATTAAAGTGAGAACATATCCTGAACCAGAGCCGACTTCCAATATATTTTGTTCTTTTTCCAATTCAAGCAAATCCAGCATAACTGCTATTGTGTAAGGTTGGGAAATTGTTTGATTATTTCCTATTGGAAGCGGGGTGTCTTCATAAGCAAGATTTTTCATCGACTGAGAAATAAAGTTTTCCCTTGGAACTTCTGCAAAAGCATTTATTATTTTTTCTGGAAAATTTTTTTTTCTAAGGGATTGAAGAAGAGAGGATTTGTCCATAAAGAAATAAAGGAAGGGAAGTATAAAAAAGGTTTGATTGTTAGTTCGCTTCGCGAAGATTGATGTAAGAATAGAAGTAGTGTGGGAAAAATGATTATTAAAAAAATTATAATATTATAATGATAAGTAGTTTCTTCCATTACTTAATTTAATATCCATTCGAGTGGAGCGAGCAATTTCTCCGAAAGATAATTAATAATATAAAATTTCCGTCGATTAATTATTTTGTTAATAGTGCATCTTCGATTTCGATGTCTAAAAGACGAAGAATTTCACTTTCTTTTTCTTCTCTTGTGCCTTCCCCTCTAAATTCGTTGCAAAATTTTTTCATTCTTTCAAAGACAGTTAAAGAAACATTATAATATCCCATAATTCTTTCTGCTTTAATTCTTTTTAATTCATCTGGAGAAATATCTTTATTCATTATCATATAAGAAATATCGTCGGATTCTTTTCCTTCAAGGCGATACAAAAAAGCGTTTGTTGTTTTTTCTGGCATAAATATAAATTAAAGGTGTGGTTTAAAAGAATTTGTATGTTGGAATATTATTTAAATAATTAAAGAAAGGAGAAAATAGTTTGCTTCGCAAATATTGATGTAAGACAGAAGTAATGCGAGAAAATACTTTACTACATTAACTAATTTTCTCTACCAGAAATCTGCCGAGAGACGATTTTGTAGTTAGATTAATTGAGCAACGAACGATTTCGTGGTAGAGACAAATTTGAATTAATTAATAACTCGTGCGAAGTCGCGAGCAGAAGTTGTGAACAAATTTATTTTTCTAAAATTAAAAAAAAGAAAGTTAAAAAATTAAGGGAGTTTTATGAATATTCTTTAAGACGAATATAATCTTTAGCTACTTCTTCCACCCCAAATTTTTTATCCTTTTCATCATCAATAATATTTATATTTCTTATATCTCTACGATAATATAAAGGAACAGATAATTGGTTCTTGCAGAAAGTCATAACAAATACATCTTCGTTAATAATCCCTGAATAATATAATCTAATATTAGGATCGCCTGTATGATTGCTCCAAGAGATATGCTCCCCAATATTTAAATTTAGCACTTTTACCATTTTTACTAAAAAGATATTTGCTTTAAAAGAATTTATATAGTAAAAAATAGCTCACTGCGTTCGAATTAATTAGAGATTGAAGTAATGCGAGAAAAATTTCGCAATCACTAATTAATTTAACTTATAAACAATATCAAAAAAACGATGCGCCACTACACACTGAAGTGTGTGGTTTGTCCGGCGCGTTTCCGCGAAAATCAGTAGATTTTCGGGACCCTAAAAATCCATCAGGATTTTTTTGGTTAGGATTTAGAAATTCTCCGCACACTCAAGTGTGTGGTTTCCCAAGAATTTCTATATGATGCCGAGTATTTTTTCTATTAATTAAATTTAAAATCAATTGAGCAACTTGTTGCGAACAAATTTTTATAATAGAAATAATTTATATCCTTAAACTAATTATTTTTGAAATTCCGTCATGCATTTGAAGACAACCTATGGTTTTCTCTCACACATTTTCCTTCTCGACGCTGAAAGGTGGCATTTTTTCTAAACTCGCGACTTCGCACGAGTAATCTATTTTTTATTTACTCTCTACCACGAAATCACTCGGCCTCCGGTGAAATCACAAGCATGATGGAATTATATTTTAAGAGAAATAATTTTACTAATACCATCATGCATACTTACTCCAAAAAGATTTGTTGCATTGGTGATTATCTCGTCGTTGTGAGTTATAATAATGTACTGCCCTTTCTGCATATATTTTTTCAATAAAGATGCGAGCCGTTCTGAATTTCTTTTGTCCAGCGCCGCGTCAATCTCGTCGAGAATGTAAAAACAATAGGGGCTCAGCTCCTGAATTGCAAATATAAGTGAAAGCGCAACCATTGTCTGCTCTCCTCCTGAAAGAGAAGTCACATCAAAATATTTTCCATGCCCGATTTTTACAACAATTCCAACACCTGCTTCAAACGGCTCTTTTTTATTTTCCAACTCCAAAAATACCTGTCCTTTAGTGCTGATTTGAGCAAAATTTCTTGAAAATTTTTCATTTAAATCTTCCAAAGTTTTTAGGAAAACTTTTTTCTTTCTTACATCAATTTCATTTATTATTTTCAAAATTCCTTCTTTTTCCTTGTTTATTATCTCGGTTTTTTCTTTTATAGAATCGTATTCTTTTTTAACCTCGTCGTAAACTTCCAAGCTTCTTAGATTCACCGTTCCTATTTTTGACAAAATATCCTGCGAATTATTTAATTTTTGCAATAAAACATCTTTGCTTATTTTTATCAATTCAACATCCGGGTAAGAAAGCATTTCTATTTCCAAATTTTCCAATTCAGCGTCGATTCTTGCCTTGTCAATTTTCAAATCATTTGTTGACTGCTCAACTCCATGAACATTCACCTGCCTGTTCATAACATCTGTCTCTGTCTCTCTTATTTTCTGCTGAAAAGAATTTTTCGAGGAAATCATCTCCTGAAATTTTTTTGTTAATTCTTCTTCCTGTTTCCTTTTTTTGTCCAGCAACTCTTCATTCTCGTCGATAGTTTCTATAATTTCATTTAATTCGCTTATAAAATCAATTTCTTCCCTCAATAATTGCTTCAGCGCTATTTTTGAACGTTCTAATTCTCTCTGCTTAAAAGAGACTTCAGAATTAATTGTTTGCTTACTTCTCATTGAAATTTCCCTTAATTCCACAGAAAGTGTTTCATATTTTTCATCTATATTAGAATTCTCGTCGAAGTTGCTATCTAAAAATTTTTTTCTTCTGCTTAATTCAGACAAATCTTGATTCAATTTTTCAATTTTTTCCTGCAGAGACTTTATCTGGTATTTTTTATCTTCAATCGAGGACAGCTTAATTAAATCCATTTCTCTTTTTGATATTTCTTTTGAAAACTCATCTGTATCCTGCTTAATAACATTTTTTCTTTTGTATAATTCTGACAAGAATTTATCCAGTTCAGAAATTTTATTTTCAAAATCTTTGATTTTTGGATTTGTCTCTGAAGAAATATTTTTTATATGCTCGTGACTAATTTTACTTTTGCATAACGGACAAATATTTATTTTTGAAATTTCTTCTTTCAGGGAATTCAGTTTTTTAATTTCATATTCGAATATGTGCATTTTTTTCTCTGACTCCACTTCAATTTGGTTTAAATTTTCCAGCATATTTTTTTTCTCAGTTAAAGAAGCCCTGATTGAATTCAATTTTTCAGAAGTGGTTTTTGTGTCAAATAATTCCAGAGAAATGGAATCGATATGCTTCAGCAAAAGATTTGATTCTCCCTGATAATTTTGAAGGGTGGATTCCTTATCCTGAATTCTTTCTCTTACAGATTTCAACTCGGATTTTAAGGTGTAAAATTTTTTTCTTTGCTCTTCTAATTTTTCAAGTTCTTTCTTTTTATTTTCAATATCTTTTTCCTTGCTGTCTGTAGGAGATTCTTTTTGCAGTTCGTTTATTGATAATTGGTTGTCCCTTATTTTTTCGTTTAATTCCTGCTTTTTCTTTGAGACTCCTGAAAGTTTTGCTTCATAATTTTCCCGTCGAACAATTAATCCGGCAAGCTCTGCTCTGATATCCGCAATCTGCTGGTTCAAAGATTCCTGCTCCAAACCCGTTGATTTTTGTATTGTTGAATTTATTGAATTTATTTTTGATTCAAAATTTGTAATTTCTGTCTGAAGAGAAAGGATTATTTTTTTTATTTTTTCAAGCTCTTTGTTTTTATTTTCTATTTCGGTGTTTAAAGATTCTGCCTGTTTTTTCTTTTTTATCAAATCGTGATAAATTATGCTCGCCTTGAATTTTTTAATATCACTCTCGAGTTTCTTGAATTTTAATGCCTGCTGTCTTTCTTTTTCTAAATTATTTAAATAAGAGGTTCTTTCTCTTAATATTGCCAAAATTTCTTTTAATCTTTCTTCGGTTTTTTCAAGTTCTTTCAATGATTTTTCTTTTCTTGATTCATAGATGGAAATTCCCGAAACCTCCTCGATGATTTTTCTTCTGTCTTCGGTGTGCATCCTTACAAAATTCTGAATTTCTCCCTGAAGAATTATATTAAAACCATAAGGGTCAATTCCCGCCTGAGCCAGCAAAAATAAAACCTCGCTTCTTGTTTTTGTTTCGTCGTTGATTTTGTATATGCTTTGCCCATTTCTTCTTACTATTCTTTTTATTGAAATTTCTTTTTGTTCGATGGAAAAAGAGCTGTCTGAATTGTCAAATATAATTTCCACAACAGCTTCTTTTGATGGGGCTGCGGAACTTGTTCCGAGAAAAATTAAGTTACTTGATTTTGTTGCTCTTATAGATTTCATGCTTAATCTTCCCAAAACAAAACAAAGCGCCTCGGAGATGTTGCTTTTTCCAGAACCATTCGGGCCAAGAATTATATTTATTCCCTTGTCAAAAGGTATTTCAGTTTTTTTAGGAAAACTCTTAAAACCATGCATAATTAATTTTTTTATATAACTCATTTAAAGAGAAAAAGAACGCATATTTTTAAAGATTGGGATGATAAGAAAAATATAAAATAACTGCTCCTCATTTTCTGCTCGCGACTTCGCACGAGTAATTTATTTTTTTATTTACTCTCTACCACGAAATCGCTCGTCGTCGATTAATATCAATTAAGTAATAGAAGAAACTGATGATTATTATTATTATTTGATTAAGTCATCGACGAGAATTCGCACTACTTCATTTTTATTAATCTGCGACGTCGAGAGATTTCACGAGCCACTATGTAATCTAATGTCGAGTGAAATTACGAGAGAAGGGAGCAGGTAGATTATTCAAATAAATTACATCAATATAATACTTATGATAAATTAGAGAGGAAATATATTAAAAAAATAAAATAAAAAAATATAGAAAATAGGAAATTTTCTATCTCATTCAAAACAAGAAGTTTTGAAGATAAAAAAGGGATTTCACTAAGGAAAACTTATCTCCTCTTCTTCTTAACTGCTTTTTTCTTTGCCATTGCTGTCACCCCTTTAAATTTTATAATATATTTTGGTAATTATTATTTTTATACTTATCTATTTACTAAAAAATGACATTTAATATTTTAGATAATAATTCAATTTTGTCGACGGAAAAATTAATAAAACTCTGAAAAGAAAATATTTTGAAGAAAATGGAGAAATATCAGGAAGATAAAAAAAATTAACTCACTTCGTTCGATTAATTTAAATTTAAGTAATCAAATAAACAATTTATTATCAGACTATCAACGAGGATTTACATTACATATTTTTAATCAATCTGCGAATGAAATGAGCAGCAAATATTATATCTTTTATAAGTTATGAGGAGGAATAACTTATAAACTGAATTTTTCTATTTATTTTATGCTGTATATTATAGGACTTGGATTAAATCCTGACGGAATTTCGAGAGAGGGATTAATAATTGCTAAAAAATGCAAGAAAATTTATCTTGAAAATTATACTGTGGAGTTCCCTTATTCCTTAGAAGCGATTGAAAATTTAATTGAAAAGAAAATTTTTCCTGCTGACAGGGAATTTATAGAAAGCTGTAAAATCGTCGACGAGGCAAAAAAAACAGATATTGCTTTGCTGGTTTATGGAAGCCCGCTCACAGCAACTACACACATAACTTTAGTTCAAGAGGCAAGGGCTTCAGAAGTCAAATACAAAATAATTTACAGCGCATCTGTTATCGACGCTGTTGCTGAAACAGGATTGCAATTATACAAATTTGGAAAAATAGCATCGATGCCGGAATTTGAAGCAGATAGTTTTATGGAAATTGTAAAAGAAAATCAGAAAATTGAAGCACATAGTTTAATTTTAGTTGATATTGGTTTGAGTTTCAGCAGGGCAGTTAAAAAATTGGAAACTGCGTCGGAAAAACATAAAATTAAATTAGATAAGATTATTGTTTGCTCTAAACTTGGAACAGATAACAGAAAAATAGTATATGAAAATATTGAAAATTTAAGAGACAAGGAATTCAAAACTCCCTTTTGCTTTGTAATTCCAGGAAAACTGCATTTCCTAGAAAATCAGATGTTGGAAAGTCTCTGATTTTCTGGACCACGAAATTTGCGACTATGCACAGAAATCAACAAAATTTCATTGGTTTTAGAAAAAGAAATTTTGGACAGCTGGAGTGCCGGATAAAATTTAAAAAATGCTTACTCATTTTTTAACTCATAGAAAATCAAAGATTTTCTAAGCCCAAAAATGTCTTTGCATTTTTAGGCGTTCAACTCTTGCGAGTTGAAGATTTAAATATTAAAGAAAATAACTGATAATATGGTATACGACAACAAAATCTTTGATTTTGAGTCATATATTTTTGGAGAAATAAAAAATGTACGATTTTAAAAAAATAGAAGAAGAATCTAGAAAAGTTTGGAAGAAACAAAAAAAAGAAATAGAAAAAGCTGTGCAGGATAATCCTAAGAAAAAATTATTTTCTTTTCTTGAAGGACCACCGACGGCAAATGCTCCTCCGGGTTTGCATCATTTAGAAGTTAGAACTTATAAAGATATAATTAATAAATTTAAATTTATGCAGGGATTTTCTGTTCCGAGAAAAGGAGGATGGGATTGCCACGGGCTTCCAGTAGAAGTTCAGGTTGAAAAGCAATTAAATCTTAAAGATAAAAAAGACATAATAAAATATGGTGTTAATAATTTCATAGAAAAAGCAAGAAAAAGTGTTTTCTCTAATATTAAAGATTGGGAAGAATCAACAATAGAATTAAATTATTGGATAGATTTGAAAAATCCTTATGCAACCTTAGACAATAATTATATTGAAAGTGTGTGGTGGAGTCTTAAGGAATTATACAAAAAAGAAATGCTTTACGAAGGATATAAGGTTGTTCCGTTTTGCCCAAGATGTGGAACTCCTCTTTCAAGCCATGAAGTTGCGCAAGGTTATAAAGATGTAAAAGAAGATTCAATTTATATCGCATTCAAATTAAAAAATAAGAGTAGAGAATATGTTTTAGCATGGACAACAACGCCGTGGACTTTGCCTGGAAATGTTGCGTTAGCTGTAGGAGAAAATATTAATTATGTGAAAGTAGAACTTCCTGACGGAGATAAAATAATTATTGGTAAAGACAGATTAAATATTTTGAAAGAATATAAGATAATCGAGGAGATGAAAGGGAAAAAATTAATTGGATTGGAATACGAGCCGTTGTATGAAATTAAGGAATTGAAAAATGAAAATTCTTACAAAATAATTTCTGCGGATTTTGTTACAACTGAAGATGGAACTGGAATTGTTCATACTGCAGTAATGTATGGAGAAGATGATTATCGTGTTGGAATAGAAAAAGGCTTGCCTGCAATCCACACCGTCGGAGAAGATGGAAAATTTTTAGACAATACTCCTGAATTTTTGAGAGGCAGGCAGGTTAAAGAAGCTGAAGAAGATATTAAAGAAGACTTAAAAAAAAGAAAACTTCTTTTCAAAAAAGAAAAAATAATTCATTCGTATCCTTTTTGCTGGAGATGTGATACTGCGCTGCTGTATTATGGAATTACATCATGGTATATAAAAGTCAGCACTATCAGGGAAAAAATGAAGAAATTAAATGAAGAAATTAATTGGTATCCGTCGCATATCAAAGAAGGAAGATTTGGAAATTGGCTCGAAGGTGCGAAAGATTGGGCATTATCAAGATTTAAATTTTGGGGAACTCCTCTTCCTGTCTGGAGATGCGAGTGCGGAAAGCAGGAAATTATTGGAAGTATAGAAGAATTAAAAAAGAAATCTTCAAAAAAAATAACTGGAAAAATTGATTTACATAAACCCTGGATTGATGGAATAAAATTAAAATGCTCGTGCGGAAAAGAGATGAAAAGAATTCCAGATGTAATTGACTGCTGGTATGATTCTGGCAGCGCGATTTTCGCGCAGTTTCATTATCCGTTTGAAAATAAAAAAGAATTTGAAAAAAGATTCCCCTATGACTTTATTTCTGAAGCAATTGACCAGACTCGGGGATGGTTTTACACAATGCATGTGATTTCAACTATCCTATTTGAAAAACCTGCCTATAAAAATGTAATCTGCGCAGGACATATCATCGACGAAAATGGAGAAAAAATGTCAAAGTCAAAAGGAAATATAATAAAGCCGAGAGAAATAATTAATACTTCGGGAGTTGACGCTGTGAGATTGCAATTCTGCACAAGCGACGCTGGAAATTTCAAAAGATATTCATATAATTTAATAAAAGAAGATACAATTCCTTTCTTAACTGTTTTATACAATGCAGATAATTATTACAAACAGCTTGAGAATAGAAAGTGCAAAAAAAGAATTGAAGATGGGTGGATATTAAGCAGATTAAATTCTTTAATAAAAAAAGTTACAAAAGATTTAGAAAATTATTCTTTAGACAAACCTTTTTCAGAAATTCAGAGTTTTGTTGTAGATGATTTCTCCAGAAATTATATTAAAATGACAAGAGACAGAGAAGACGCAAAAGAAATTATTGGAGAAGTTTTGGAAAAAATTTCTTTGCTGTTGGCTCCTTTTGCTCCATATATAACAGAATATATTTATTCTCAGTTCAGCAAGAATTCGGTGCATTTGTCGTCGTGGCCAAAAGCAGTAAATAAAAAAATAAACAAAAAACTTGAAGAGGAAATGGAAAATGTTTTGAAAATTATCGAGATGGGTTTGAGAGAAAGAGATAGGGTTCAAATTGGTTTGAAGTGGCCTTTGGCGAAGGCAAAAATTATTTTCTACGGAAACTTGAATAAGGAAATGATAAAAATTATTGAGGGGCAGTTGAATGTCAAGAAAATTGAAATAAAGAAAACAGGAAACAGCAAAAACCTTCGGTTTTTGAGTGCCCCGAAAATTGGAAATTTTCGCGGTTTTCTATCTCGTCAAAAACAAGAAGTTTTTGAGATTAAAAAAGGAAAAGAATTTTCTGTTGAATTAGACATAAAAATAACCTCTGAATTGGAATCTGAAGGTTATGCTCGGGAGTTAATGAGAAAAGTGCAGGCGTTGAGGAAAAAAGAAGGATTAATAAAAACAGATAAGATAAAATTGGCTGTTGTTTCTGAAAAAAATATTTTGCAGATGTTTGAGAAGCATAAACAATCTATAAAAGAAAAAACAAATGCAAAAGAATTGCGGTTTATAGATATTCATGAAACAAACAAAAGATTTATATTATTGCTTAAAGATTATTCCAGTAAACTTGAAGACAAAATCAAAGAAAATAAAATTGAAATTCGGTTGAAGAGAATTTAAAAATGAATAAAATAAAAAAGAAAGGAAACAATACTTTTTTGAAAGTAGAGTGTGGGATTACAGGGATAAGAAGCAAAAATAGGAAAGATGTTCCAGCAGGATTTGTTGAAGTCGAAGTATATGAATGTAATGGAGAAAGAAAAGGACAGCATTATTCAGATTATTTCTCAATTGATTTATTGACGAGAAGTGGAATAGAAATAAAATATGACACTATTTTTAGAGCATACATTGAGCGAATAAAACCAAGAAAACTCTCGAGAAAAGAAATAGAAAGTGTAATTAAAAAAACAGAGGAAGAGTTTCCGGACCTTGAATGAAATTTTTCTGAGGTTTATTCTCAAGAAATCTCGAGACGAATACAGGCATTTAGAAAAAGTTTAGGATTGGAGAAAAAAGACAAAGTTGATACAATAATAATTGTTGACGACGATTTTAAAAAAATATTGGAAAATAAAAAATCGTTCATAGAAGAAAGAACTAATTCAAGAAAATTAAAAATTGTCACAGGGATTATGGAAACATTTAAAAACAAAATAGACTTTAAAATAAAAGATAAAAGAGTGACTATAATTATATCGAGGGATTAACTACCTGTTAGTAATCCACAAAATTTACTCTTTTACCATAACAATGTTTAAAAAGAAAAAGGAGATATGATATAAATGAAAAAAATTTTAACAAATTTTTTGCCTCTCAAAAACAGGAAGTTTTCAAAATGATAGTAAAAGATGAATTTTTGAGCAGACTAAGAAAAATTTTTGATTTAAATTTGTATGAAGTGAAAGTGTGGACTGCGCTTTTGTCGAGGGGAACTTCTACTGCCGGAGAGTTGAGTAATATTTCTGATGTTCCTAGGTCAAGAACTTATGATATTTTGGAAAGTTTGGAGAAAAAAGGATTTATTGTTATGAAATTGGGAAAACCAATTAAATTTATT